>JAFLRQ010000057.1:1262-13181 GCA_022511395.1 Agathobacter sp.
TTGACCCCTATGAGCTGGTTCAGGCAGAAACTACAAACATAGCTGCGGGGATTGAGTATGTGAGCACTGATGGTCAGATCGTCGCAAGCGGTAATAAGGGAAGCTGGACTTGCGTTATCGGCGCAGACTTTGGGGACGGCGCCTCAGCAATCAATATCTGCGCGAAGGGAAAGGGCGTGATTGAGGTGCGGCTGGATAACCAGCTCAACGATCCTTCCGCGGATTTGCGCTTTGACTCAGACAGTGAATATACCAATGTGAAGGTGGAATTCAAGGATAAGGTCAGCGGAGTCCATAACATTTTCTTCATATTTGGAGAAGATAATATTTCCATGGACAGCTGGCAGGCTGTCAAGTAAATGAAAAAGCAGAAAGGCAGTGAGACACTATGGCACTGAGCAAAAAGCCGGTCAACGGCATGAAGGATATTTCGCCCGCGGAGATGGAGATCCGGGACTACGTGGAGGGCGTGATCAAGGAGACCTACCGAAGCTTTGGGTTCACTCCGATCGAGACCCCCTGCATGGAGAATATCTCGAATCTTTCCAACAAGCAGGGCGGTGAAAATGAAAAGCTGATCTTTAAAGTATTAAAGCGCGGAGAAAAGCTGAATCTTGAGACGGCGAAGGAGGAGGCGGATCTGGTGGATTATGGGATGCGCTACGATCTTACGGTTCCTCTTTCGCGGTATTACGCGAACAATGCCAACGATCTGCCCAGCCCCTTTAAGGCGCTGCAGATCGGCAGCGTGTGGCGGGCGGATCGGCCTCAGAGAGGACGCTACCGCCAGCTTACGCAGTGTGATATTGACATCCTTGGAGAGCCGGGAAATCTGGCGGAGATTGAGCTGATCAGCGCCACTACGACCACCATCGGAAAGCTGGGCTTCCGCAATTTTGAGATCCGCATCAACGAGCGGAGAATCTTAAAGGCGATGGCGGGCTACAGCGGGTTTGCGGAGCAAGACTTCGACAGTGTGTTTATCACACTGGACAAGATGGACAAGATCGGCATGGACGGTGTGGCGCAGGAGCTGATGGCGGCGGGGTATCCGAAGGAATCTGTGGACAAATATCTGGGACTCTTTGAGCTCTTAAAAAACAGGCAGGATGTGGCGGAGGGAGTCGGGATTTTGGCGGAGACGCTGGGCGATTTCCTGGAGGCGGAGGTTGTGCGCAATATGACGGAGATCGCAGACGCGGTGAACGCCACCAAGGCTGCGGACTTTACGCTGGTGTTCGATCCGACGCTGGTGCGGGGCATGAGCTACTATACCGGAACCATATTTGAGATCTCCATGCCGGAATTGGGCGCTGCCTGCGGCGGCGGCGGGCGCTATGACAAAATGATCGGACTCTTTACCGGTACGGATGTGCCGGCATGCGGCTTCTCCATCGGTTTTGAGCGGATCATCCTCCTTCTCATGGAGAGAGGCTTCAAGATACCGGAGAGCCCGAAAAAGGTAGCGTTTCTGGTGGAGAAGAACTATCCGACAGAGAAGCTTGTCGATCTGATGAATCGGGCAAAGGATGCCCGGGAGAATGGGCAGCAGGTGCTTTTGGTGCGCATGAACAAAAACAAAAAATTCCAGAAGGAGCAGCTCATGAAAGAGGGCTACGAGGAGATTGTGGAATTTTTCACTGATAAGGTTAAGGAGCAGTAAACTATGGTACAGTCACGTACACACAATTGCGGCGAGCTTCGCCTGAACCAGGTGGGAGAGCAGGTGACGCTCGTCGGCTGGTATGAGAATATCCGAAAGGTAAGTAAGAATCTGGGATTTCTGATCCTGCGGGATCTTTATGGGACGACCCAGGTGGTGGTTGAGACCGAGGAGATGATGGCGGTCATCGACGGAGTGAATAAGGAGAGCACGATCTCTGTCACGGGAACGGTGAGAGAGCGCTCCAGCAAGAATATGGAGCTGCCCACCGGAGAGATCGAGGTGGTTCCGGAGAAGATCGAAATTCTGGGGAAATGCATCTACAACGCTCTCCCCTTTGAGATCAACCAGTCGAGGGAAGCGGATGAGAACACGAGGCTCAAATATCGATATCTCGACCTGCGCAACCCGGCGGTCAAGGACAAGATGCTGCTGCGCAGCAAGATTGTGGCGGAGCTGCGGCAGAAGATGAACGCGCTGGATTTCGTCGAGATCATGACGCCGATTTTGACCTGTTCCTCACCGGAGGGGGCAAGGGATTATCTGGTTCCGGCGAGAAATCATCCGGGCAAATTCTACGCGCTGCCTCAGGCGCCGCAGCAGTTCAAGCAAATTCTGATGGCGTCCGGCTTTGACCGGTATTTCCAGATTGCGCCCTGTTTCCGCGACGAGGATGCAAGGGCGGACCGCTCTCCGGGTGAGTTCTACCAGCTCGACATGGAGATGGCGTTTGCCTCTCAGGAGGATGTGTTTTCTGTGGTCGAGGAGGTATTGCCGCCGGTATTTGAGAAATACGGAGTGTATTCCAAAGCGTCGGCTGCACCCTTTGTGCGGATTCCGTATCTGGAGTCCATGGACACCTATGGCACGGACAAGCCGGATCTGCGCATTGACTTAAAGCTGCAGGATGCGACGGCAGTCATGGCGGACTGCGGCTTTGGACCCTTTGAGGGACAGACGGTGAAGGCGATCGTGGTGGACGGCTTTACCGCCACCAGAAAAGAGATTGACGCGATCTGTGCTGAGGTAGAGGTACAGACGGCGAATAAAGCATATTGGTTCAAGGTGGATGAGAACGGCGAGTTTGTGGGCGGCATCTCCAAGTTTCTGGTTGAGCGCAAAGAGACGGTCATCGAGGCGCTGGGCCTTAAGCCGGGAGATTTCATCGGACTCGCTGCGGGAAAGCTCTTGGCGGCGCAGAAGACGGCAGGTGTGCTGCGCAGGCTGCTCGGCGCTGCAAGCGACAAGCACATGAGGAAGGATGTTTACGAGTTTTGCTGGATTGTGGATTTCCCAATGTATGAGATTGGGGAGGAATCCGGGGAGCTGGAGTTCTGCCACAATCCGTTCTCGATGCCGCAGGGGGGCATGCAGGCTCTTCAAAGTAAGGAGCCTTTGTCCATCCTTGCCTATCAGTATGATCTGGTCTGCAACGGTGTGGAGCTGTCCTCCGGGGCAGTGAGAAACCACGACCCGGAGATCATGATCAAGGCCTTTGAGCTGGTTGGACTCGGCGAGGAGGATGTGAAGGCGAAGTTCCCGGCGATGTACAATGCTTTCTGCTACGGGGCACCGCCACACGCGGGCATTGCTCCCGGCGTGGACCGCATGATTATGCTGATCTGCGGGGAGGAGAGCATCCGGGAAATCATTCCGTTCCCCATGAACAAGAACGCCATGGATGTGATGATGGGAGCCCCTGCCGAGGTGGACAAGCGGCAGCTGGAGGATGTGCACATCCGGATTGAAATGCCAAAGGATGCCGATTAGGCACTAATCCTGTGACTCTTTTTGTGACAGCGGAAGGGTGAAGATGAACTCGGTTCCTACCCCTTCCGTACTGATCACATTGATATGCTCGTTGTGAGCCTGAATGATCTCTTTCGCGATGGCGAGGCCGAGGCCGGAGCCTTTTTTGTCCTTGCCGCGGGAGAGATCTGTTTTGTAAAAACGATCCCAGATTTTTTTGATACTGTCTGAAGGAATACCGATTCCGGAATCCTTGACCGAGATCAGCACCTTTTCGTGCTTGATATTGGTTTCAATTTTGATGGAGGTGTTGTTGTGAGAAAATTTGGTCGCGTTGTCGATCAGATTGTAGAGCACCTGCTGGGTTTTCGCCATGTCCGCAGTGACATAAAGCTCCTGGCCGGTGAGCACAAGGTCAAACGTCAGCCCTTTCTTCTCACAGGTTCCCTCGAAGGTCAGAATCGTGGTCTTTATGACCCAATTGATATCGAAGTCTGTAATATCCAGCATAATTCCAAGCCGTCCGAATTTGTTCAGGTCGATCAGATCCTGTGTCAGTTTGTTCAGACGCTCTGTCTCAAAGAGAATGATATTGAAATATTTGCTCTGCATTTCTGTGGGAATTGTCCCGTCCAGCATGGCCTCAACATAACCCTTGATGGAGGTCAGGGGCGAGCGGAAATCGTGTGACACATTGGAAATGAATTTGCGCTGGTCATCCTCCAGCGTGTTCAGTTCATTTGCCATATAGTTCATTGTGTTCGCAATATAGCCGATCTCGTCGCGGGAATGAATCTGTATCTGCTCCGTGAAGGTTCCCTTTGCGTAAGCCTCCGCGACCTTTGTGATTTTGCGCAGCGGCAGGTAAAACGCGAAGGTGAAGAGCGCTAAGATGACGAAGGAGCACACAAAAACAAGCCCCACGGTCAGAGTGGAGATATTTACGAGGCTGTTGACCGATGTGGTGACTTCGGCGATTGGTTTGTGTATGAGCACATAGTGCAGAATCCGGTAATTGGAGGTCACCGGGGCAAAAACGGTCATCCTGTCTTCAGAGAAGGTATGATAGAAATCACCAATCCGGTAGTAGCGGCTGCCAAAATCCGCAATGTCAAAGTCTGCAATGGCGCGATAATTGTCTGTCCCACTCTGCCCGACTGAGGGATCAGAGGAGTCAAAGAGAATCCGCCCGCTGGGATCAATCACCCAGATATCTGCAGAGAGATAGGTGCCGAGCGTGCTCATCTGCGACCGAAAATCTTCCAGGGACAGGGAGGAGCCTGTGTAAGCCGTGGCATATCTGGATGCGATCATCACCGATTCACGGTAGAGATTTTTGGCTTCCCGCTTCTCCATCCAACTGACTGCGGAGTGCTGAGTGAAGGTAAAGAGCACCACAAAGGCCAGTACGCCAAAAATTATGTAGCCTATGATAAATCGGATAAAGAGAGTGGGTTTCATTCCGTCACCTCAAATTTGTAGCCGATGCCCCAGACTGTCGCAATCGACCAAGTGGCATGGTCCTTTATTTTTTCCCGTAGGCGTTTGACATGGACATCCACAGTGCGCGTGTCCCCGATGTACTCATAGCCCCAGATATGGTCCAGAAGCTGCTCCCTTGTGAAAACCTGATTGGGAGATGACGCCAGAAAATACAAAAGCTCCAGCTCCTTCGGCGGCATGTCAACCGGACGCCCGTTGTACATGACGGAGTAGTTGGACAAATTCACGGTCAGATCCGGGTAACGGACGCATTTGATCTCTGCGCCTGCATCGCTTCTTGAGGGCTGATAGCGCCGCATCACGGCTTTGACCCGGGCGACCAGCTCCTTGGCGTCAAACGGTTTCATGATGTAGTCGTCCGCCCCCAGCTCCAGGCCAAGCACCTTGTCAAAAATTTCTCCCTTTGCGGAGAGCATGATGATCGGCACATTGTTTTTGGCGCGAATTTCCCGGCAGACCTGATAACCGTCGATGCCGGGGAGCATCAGGTCTAAGAGAATGAGGTTCGGATTGTACTGCGAAAAGGCGGTGAGCGCCTGTTCTCCGTCGTTTACGATCCGCGTGTCATAGCACTCTTTTGTGAGGTAGAGTGAAATCAGTTCCGCGATGTTGTTGTCGTCGTCTACAATCAGTATTTTCTGTTTGGCTGCCATGGGTAGTACCTCCTCTGCTATTCAAAAGATGCGATTGTCACCCCGCTGTCGCCCTCTCCGGACTCGCCAAGGCGGTAGGATGTCACATATTTCTGCCTCTTCAGGTGGGCGTGCACTGCATTGCGCAGGGCTCCGGTGCCCTTGCCGTGCACGATGCGCACCGAGGGGAGATGCGCAATGTATGCATCGTCCAGATATTTGTCGAGTAAAGCGAGAGCCTCATCCACTGTTTTTCCGATGAGATTGATCTCTGTCGAGATGGTTGCGGATTTGCTCATCTTAATCTTGCCGGAACCGCTGCCGCCGAATTTTTTTGCGGCGGGCGCAGTGTCCTCGTCAATCAGGACCAGATCCTTGATGTTTACCTGTGACCGAAGGATGCCCATCTGTACGGAGAGGTCTCCTTTGGCGTTTGGCAGAGTGTGTACCGTGCCCTTCAAATTCATGGACAGTACCTTGACCGTATCGCCGATGCGGAGCTGCTTCGGAACCTTGTGATTCTCAGGCCGGTCGGCTTTCATCGCGAGCTTTTTCTCCTTCTCGGACATCTTTTCCCTGAGCTTTGCGCGCTCCCGCTCCATCTCGCTCGCGGAGGGGTGTGTGCTGCCGAAGCGGTTGAAGTTGCGGATGGTCTCGTCCGCCACATCCTTTGCCTCCTTTAAAATGCGGTAGGCCTCCGCGTTTGCATTCCTCAATATGTCCTCCCGGCTTGCATCCAGCTTTTCCTGTCTGGTCTGCAGCTGTGTCCGCAGAGTTTCGATCTCAGACTTGTATTGGTCAATTTCAAGCTGTTCCTTTTCGATGGTGCGGCGGCTGTGCTCCAGATTGGCAAGGAGATTCTCGAAGTCCACATCCTTCTCGCTCAGGCGCGTCTTTGCATCGTCTATAATATTGTCTGCAAGTCCCAGCTTCGCGCTGATTGCAAAGGCGTTGCTTTTTCCGGGAATGCCGATCAGCAGGCGGTAGGTCGGACTCAATGTCTCCACGTCAAACTCACAGCAGGCATTCTCCACGCCCTCTGTGGAGAGCGCATAGACCTTCAGCTCGCTGTAGTGGGTGGTGGCCATGGTCGTCGCGCCGTACTGATGCAGCTTGTTAAGGATTGCAATTGCCAGAGCCGCGCCCTCGGTTGGGTCGGTTCCGGCGCAGAGCTCGTCGAAGAGACAAAGGCTCTGTGAGTCGGCTTTTTCCAGTATTCGCACGATGTTGGTCATATGGGAGGAGAAGGTGCTTAAGCTTTGCTCAATACTCTGCTCGTCGCCAATGTCCGCAAATACCTCGTGAAAAATCGCCAGCTCCGAGCGGTCACCCGCCGGAATGTGAAGCCCGGCCTGTCCCATCAGGGTCAAAAGTCCCACAGTCTTTAAGGAGACGGTTTTGCCGCCTGTGTTTGGGCCTGTGACAATCAGCTGCCGAAAGGAGGTGCCGAGCTCCACGTCGATCGGAACGACCTTTTTCGGGTCAAGGAGCGGATGGCGCCCTTTTCGGATACGGATGCGTCCATCCTCGTTAAAGACCGGGGCCATGCCGTTGTAAGAGCGGGCGAGAGCGGCTTTGGCAAAGATGAAATCAAGCTCGTAGAGCACTTCATAATCGGTCCGGATTCCTGCCTCGTTCTCTGCCACCCGGGCGGAGAGCTCCGCGAGGATTTTTTCGATCTCCTCCTCCTCTTTCAGGAGAAGTTCTTTCAGCTCGTTGTTCAGATTCACCACTGCCATGGGTTCGATAAAGAGCGTGGAGCCGCTGCCGGACTGGTCGTGGATCATGCCGGGGACATTCCCCTTGGCATCGGCGCGCACCGGCAGACAGTACCGCCCGTCCCGCATTGTGACCACTGCGTCCTGTAAATAGCTTCTGGTGGTTGTGTTGTTCATGAGGCTGACGAGCTGGGCGTGGATTTTGTCGTTCATTCCCCGGATCGAGCGGCGCAGTTTAAAGAGCGCGGGGCTTGCGTCGTCGGCAATCTCGTCTTCGCCAAGAACGCAGCGCTTGATCTCCTCATGCAGGGGAGTGAGCGGCATCAGTTTTGCAAAAAACGGGGATAAGCTGTCGGTCTTTTCCGATTCGCCCTCGCCGTCCTCCTTCGGAGCGTGCGGCGTGTCGGCGCGGTCATATGCCTTTGCGCGCCGGGCAACCTCGAGAAGCGAGGAAATTTGCAGCAGCTCGGTCGTGTTGAGAGAGGCGCCGATCTCCAGCCGCTTCAGCGAGGCATTCATGTTGTGAATGCCGGCAAAGCTGATGTTGCTGCCGCGGTAGAGGCGGCTTAAGGCATCGGCGGTGGTTTCCTGCAGGTAGGCAATCTTTGCCGGGTCTGTCAGGGGCTTTATTTTTTTGCAGCGCTCCTTGGTGTCTTCACAGGCGGCATATTCCGCGAGCTGATTTAATATTTTATAATATTCAAGTGTTTGTAAGACTTTTTTGTTCATGGTAAAACCTCAATCATCGTTTCTTTTTTCTATTATAGACTATTTTTGCGGCAAGGAAAAGAAAAATATAGAATTGGCAGGACAGAAAAGAGGTTGCAACGAATCAAAAATGCGAATATAATATAATTTATGGAAAATAAGCAATTACCAAAGAATGGATTTGTCCGCGAACAAATCAAAAATAAACCGAAAAATAAGCGGAAGCTTGTGGCGAAGCTGGCGGTGTCCGCCCTGTGCGGCGCAGTGTTTGCCATTGCGTTTTGTCTGGTTCTGCTTTTGATGCATCCGATCCTGCAGAAGTACGGCGAATCGACAGAGCCAGAGACGGAGACCGGGGGGACGGAGCATACACAGAGTGAATCTATCTCGGAGGAACCGACGGAGAGCGAAGACACACAGGAGCCCGGGACGGTGATTGCCGTGCCGAAACCGATTACGTTGGAGGATTACCAGAGGCTTCAAAATGAGCTGTATGCCATTGGCACTCAGGCCAATCGGTCCATTGTGACGATTACCAGCGTGGTTTCGGACACAGACTGGTTCGATAACTCCTATGAGAGGGAGGGACTTGGCTCCGGAACCATTATCGGAGAGACGGAGAGTGCCTATCTGATCCTGACGGAGCGCAAGGTGATCACGGATGCCGAGCGGATCAGTGTGACCTTTATCGATGAAACGGTCGCGGGGGCGGAGCTGATGAAGTATGACGGCAATACGGGACTTGCGATCCTGACGGTGGGAAAGTCCGGCCTGAATCAGATGACAAGGAACGCAATTTCTGTGATCACTCAAGGGAACTCCAACCTCGTGCGAAAGGGGACGATGGTGCTTGCGCTCGGAAGCCCGCTTGGAACCAATTACTCAATCCTGACCGGAAATATCACGGCGACGAACAACGAAATTTCCACGCCGGACTGCAATTATTCCGTATTCACAACGGACATTGTGGCCAGCCAGAACGGCAGCGGCATTTTGATTAACACTGCGGGGGAATTGGTCGGGATTGTCATGCAGGGCTACAGTGCGTCCTCTGCCAATACGCTGACGGCTGTGTCGGTGGCAGAGCTGAAACCGGTGCTTGACCAGCTGCTCAAGGGTCAGGATGTTCCCTATCTGGGGGCGTATGTGTCCACTGTGACCGATACAATTGCAAACAAATATGGGCTGCCCAAGGGAGTATATGTCAAGGAAGTGGTGATGGATTCCCCAGCGATGAATGCCGGACTTCAGAGCGGAGATGTCATTGTTGAGCTGGGAGGAAAGGTCATGATCTCAGACCGCACGTACCTAACGGAGCTCCTGCGGCTGATTCCGGGGGAGACCTGTCCGGTGGTCGTTCTGCGTCAGGGCAGCAGCGGATACGCAAGGATTACCTGTCAGGTGGAGCCGGATGTCTTGAGATAGAAGAAGGGAATGGATGCAAGATGAGATTTATTGAGACACTCCGAGAGGGAGAGAGAGTCAGTGGGATTTATTTGTGCAAGTATAAGCAGACAGCGATGACGAAGTCGGGCAAGCCGTATGACAACGTGATTCTGCAGGATAAGACCGGAACGATCGACGCAAAGGTTTGGGATCCGGACTCTGCGGGCATTGAAGAGTTTGATGCCATGGATTACGTAGATATCACCGGAGATATCACGAATTTTCAGGGGAACCTGCAGCTCTCCGTCAAGCGCGCAAGGGTTGCGTCTGTGGGGGAATATGACCCGAAGGATTACTTTCCTACATCCAGCCAGGATGTGGATGAGATGTATGCCAAGCTTACAGACTACATTGCATCTGTGACAAACCCGTATCTGAACCGTCTTCTGAATATGTTTTTTGGCAACGAAAAATTTGCCAATGCGTTCAAGAATCATTCCGCTGCCAAGAGCGTTCATCACGGCTTTATCGGCGGCCTCTTGGAGCATACTCTAAGTGTCACCAGAAACTGCGATTATTTTGCGAAGAACTACCCGTTTTTAAACCGTGACCTTCTTCTGACAGCCGCCATGTTTCACGATATCGGAAAACTCAAGGAGCTTTCCGGTTTTCCGGAGAATGATTACACGGATGCGGGACAGCTGCTGGGGCACATCGTGATCGGGACGGAGTGGATCGGCGAGGCAATCAGAGAGATTGAGGGCTTTCCGCAGGTGTTGAAGAATGAGCTGAAGCATTGCATTTTGGCGCATCACGGAGAATTGGAATTTGGCTCCCCGAAAAAGCCTGCGCTGGTGGAGGCTTTGGCTTTGAGCTTTGCGGACAATCTGGACGCAAAGATGGAGACGTTCCGGGAGGTGTTGTGCAACGTGCAGGACAACAATCTCGAGTGGCAGGGGTTCAATCGCCTGTTAGAGAGCAACATCAGAAAAACGAGCTGCTGACGGTATGGATAAAAACGATATCATCGAGCTGACAATTACAGACATGGGCGTGGACGGAGAAGGCATCGGACGGTATGAGGGCATGGCCTTTTTTGTGAAGGATGCCCTGATCGGCGACAGGATCCGTGCGCGCATTGTCAAGCTGAAAAAGAATTACGGATACGCCCGTCTGGAGGAGCTTATAGAGCCTTCGCCGGATCGTGTGGAGCCCCGCTGCCCGCTTCACAGGCGCTGCGGGGGATGCCAGATACAGGCTCTCTCATATGAGAAACAGCTTCTGTACAAGCAGGAAAAAGTGCGGGGGCATTTGATACGGATCGGCGGATTTTCGGAGGCGGAGATCGATGCGGCCCTGCTTCCGATTGTCGGAATGGACGAGCCGTTTCGCTACCGCAACAAGGCGCAGTTTCCGCTGGGATATGACAGCTCGGGCAATCTTGTGACCGGGTTTTTTGCTGCGCGTACCCACAGTATTATTCCGGTGGAGGACTGTATGCTGGGGGTTGAGGTCAACCGACAGGTTCTGGCAGTGGTCCGCCGGTGGATGGAGAAATACTACATTCCTGTTTACAATGAAAAGGACGGCAGCGGCCTTGTGCGCCATGTGTTGATTCGATACGGATTTGCCACGGATGAGATCATGGTCTGCCTGATTGTCAGCGGCAGCGATATCCCACAAAAGCAGGACTTGATCCGGCAGCTCTGCGAGATCAGAGGCATGACTTCCATTTCGGTCAACATCAACCGTGAGCGCACCAATGTGATTCTCGGAAAAGAGACACACTGCATCTGGGGCACGCCCTATATCACGGACTATATTCATCTGCGCGATCCGCAGGATTTCACGGTGACACAACAGGCCATCGCCTACCATATTTCTCCGCAGTCTTTCTATCAGGTTAATTCGCTCCAAACGGAAAAACTCTACAGTACTGCCCTGGAGTACGCACAGCTGACCGGAAAAGAGTGCGTGTGGGATTTGTATTGCGGGATTGGCACGATCTCGCTCTTTCTGGCACAAAAAGCGAAGCAGGTTTACGGGGTGGAGGTAGTGCCCCAGGCGATCGAGGATGCAAGGCAGAATGCGCTGCGCAACGGAATTGCGAACGCTGAATTTTTTGTGGGAAAAGCGGAGGAGGTTTTGCCGGAATTTTATGCCGGAAGCTTCGGCGATGAGGCGATGCGCCACCCTGACGTGATCGTGGTGGACCCGCCCCGCAAGGGCTGTGACGAGGCCTGCCTGAGCACCATGCTCGCTATGCGGCCGGAGCGCATTGTCTATGTCAGCTGTGACCCTGCCACGCTTGCAAGAGATTTGCGGGTGCTGGCGGACGGAGGGTATCGGATTGAGAAGGTGAGGGCGTTTGACCAGTTTGCGCAGACGGTGCATGTTGAGGTGGTTGTCTTGCTTTCCAAGGGAGATATCCAGTCAAAGAAGATCAGGGTTGACTTCTCGCTGGAGGATATGGAAGTATTTTAAGATGATCTAATAGGCGGTTGTGTTGACTACTGCTATTGTGTGTTATGACAGCCTATGATAATTTGATCAGGATATT
>JAFLRQ010000058.1:0-1757 GCA_022511395.1 Agathobacter sp.
GTCCGAACCGGCAGCCGCAGAAATGATCCAGACGGAACACAACGTGGTGCGATACTCCTATCTTCACCCAGCCGCCGTCCTTCTCCACGAAAAACTCTGCCGTATCCTTCCCGTCCCGGTAATCGACGCTGCATTTCAGCCGCACCGTCGGCCCGTCCAGCGCAATCCTCTCATGCTCCACCTCCGGCGCATCACGCTCGTCCGGCGATTTTGCAAACATCACCGCCTCATAGACGCCGTTCCCTTTGCTGACAGCCACCGCGCCGTAGCAGCCGATAAAGGCTGTTATGCCCGCGAAATCCCCCTCCTTGATTCCGGAGGCGTCCACCAGCACCGTCGCAGAGCTCACCGGCTCTGTGGTTCTCTGGGTCAGCGTGTTGTACGACTGCGTGAGCGTCCGGCTGATCTTGCCGGAATGCAGGCGCAGCGCCCCTTTGCGCTCTGTGACGGACCAGAGCTCATCCTGCGGGTTGTGATTCCACTGCCACACCTTTTTCAGCCGGATTTTCCCGTCCGCCCCCGGCTCATAACAGAAATCGTCCGAGGCAAAGAGCGGCTCATAGACATAGTCCGGCCTCGTGCTTTTCACCGCAAAGGTCAGCGGAACCTTTCCGTCCGCGTCACCAAACACCGGCATGTCATTCTCCCACCGCACCGGCACCAGCACCGGAACACGTCCGACGCCCCCGCGGTCCTGAAAGAGAATGCCGTACCACTCTCCGTCCGGCGTGTCCACAATTCCCCCCTGTGCCACTCCGGCGTGGCGGTAGCCCATGTCGTCCGCCAGCACGTCGCCTCCCGTGAACTCGCCCTCCAGCGAGTCCGCCGAGAAGCAGGCCTCCGTCCGAAACCACTCCGTCCGCAGGCTGTGAATAAAAAACACATAGTATCTGCCGTTGATCTTGTAGAGATGCGCCCCCTCGTAGCCGAGGGACGGATGATCCTTGTCCTCGACAATCACGCGGTCCAAGCCGCCCTCCTTCGGGCCGTCCAGCTCCGACGTCAGCTCGGTCAGATGGATCTGCTTGTTTCCGTACACGATATACACGCGGTCATCGTCGTCAAACAGCAGGGAGCAGTCGTGGTAAAAGCCCTTTACCTCCTGCTTGCTCCAGGGTCCCTCGATCTTTTCCGAGCGGTACAGATAGGTCTTGTGCGTGTCGTTTGCGACAAAGCACACGTAAAACATCCCCTTGTGCCAGCGCAGGGACGCCGCCCACATACCTTTTCCGTATACGTTTAAGTCTCCCTGCAGCCTCTGCGCGTCCGTGTCGTCCAGCGTGTCATACACGTAAGAAGCGATCTCCCAGTTGGCAAGGTCGTAGGAGCGCAGAATGACGCCGCCGGGCATAAAATGCATTGTCGTACTGATCATGTAATAGGTGTCACCCACGCGGATGACGTCCAGATCCGGATAGTCCTGCCGGGTCAGCGGATTGGAGGCCGATATTTGACTGTTCATAATTCCCTCACTCTTCTGTAGTCTGCTTTATTCCGACATTCTGCTCGGGTCTACAAGCGCCCAGAATGACGGTTTCGGCTGGTAGTTTGAATCAAACAGGGCCGGGAACTGCTCGGATTTTCCGTCTGCGCCGCCGCCCGCGGAATTGGCGCTCTGCAGCCAGGAGTACTGGTCGGTCACGCACCAGACGGTGATTCCGGCGACATCGACAACGCCTTTTGCCTCCAGATCATTTAACTGGTCATACCAGTCCTTGTACTGCTGTCCCTGCTTCGTAAACATGAAACGCTTGGAT
>JAFLRQ010000058.1:1857-12954 GCA_022511395.1 Agathobacter sp.
GAGCAGTCGCCGTAATCATTATAGTACAGCGCCACATCCGCCGGAGCGTACTTGTTCGCATACTTAAAGGCGTTCACAATAAACTCCTCGCTCTGGTATACTGCCCACCAGCTGGATCCTTCCGTATCCTTCCGGTAGCCGGTGCCGTCGCTGCACGCCTCGTTCACCACATCCCATCCGTAATACATGCCCTTGTACTTGCTGTCTTCTCCGCAAAAATGCTCCAGAACGCTCTTGATGTACCACTCCTGCCGCACATCCATCACTTCCTTGGTCACATAGGGCTTGCTCTCGTCAAAATCCTCGTGGAAGAACCACTCCGGCGTCTGGCCGTGCCACACCAGCACATGCCCGCGCACCTTGATGAATTTATCCGGATGTTCCTGATTCCACGCGAGGAGAACATCCAGTAGTTTGTCCGGAGTGTTGAAATTGAGGATCGGCATCTCCACCGTCTGGCCGTTTAACTCATAAGATGTCGTTCTGGACTTCTTGGCATAGGTATCGGCAAAGGAAAACTGCGGTTTGTTCTCATTCTCAAAGGTGACGGCATTGAAATGCTCGTGCACCAGATTCATCAGCTTCTCGTTGTTGATGGTGGAGCCGTTAATCACACAGCCGACGATGGTGTCCTCCCCAAGATCGGCGGTGATCGATTCCTTCAGATTCGTCCGTCCGGTCGCCTCATACTTCTTCTCCCAAGGCTTAAGCGTCTCGCTCTCCGACTCGCTCGGTTTCTGCGTCGCATCGCTCTCACTCTCCGACTCTTTCTGTGTCCCGGGATTGGAGGTCTGCTTCGGTCCGCAGCCGGTGATCAGCATGGTGCCCAGCAGCAGAACTGCCAGTAATCCGTTTAATTTCTTTCTCATTGTTCTTCCTCCCCTAATCATTCTGTTTTACTGCTCAATTTTTGTCGGATCTACAAATGCCCAGAAGGACGGCTTTGCCTTGTAATTGCCGTCAAACAGCAGCGGGCACTGTTTCCTGAGTCCGTCTGCGCCGCCTCCTACATCCGATGCGGACTGCAGCCAGGAATACTTATCCACCGTACCCCAGAAGGTAATCCCGGAAATATTGATTCCGTCCTCCGCATCCAGCTCCTTGAGTTTCTCATAGATGGTCTGGTACTGCTTCGCCATCCGGAGGTACTCCGCGTCGCGGGTCTTTACGGTTCCGTCGTAGAGCTTCCCCGCCTTGATGTCAAGCTCGGTAAACTGCACCTGATCCACAATTGCGGAGTAGGCGCGCACTGCGCTTTCCAGGTTTGCCATCGAGGGGTAATCGGGGCCGTAATGTCCCTGCATGCCCATGCCGTCAATCCTCGTGCCGACCCCCGGTGCCCCTTCCGCGTCCTTGACTGCCTGAAGCAGCGCGCAGATGCCCTTCACCTTGGAGGGTGTGGAATCGTTGTAGTCGTTGTAATACAGGTCAACATCCGCCGGTGCATACTTGTTTGCAAACTTGAAGGCATTGATGATGAACTCGTTGCTCTGGTATACCGCCCACCAGCTGGAATTCTCTTTGTCGGTCCGATAGCTGCCGCTGCCGTCGCTGCACGCCTCGTTCACCACATCCCACGCATAGAAGAGATCCTTGTACTTGCTGTCCTTTCCGTGATAATGCTCGAGCACTGCCTTGATGTAGCACTCCTGGCGCTCGGTCATCACCTCCGGTGTCACGTAAGGCTTGCCCGCATCGTAATCCTCGTGGAAAAACCACTCCGGCGTCTGGGAATGCCATACCAGCACATGGCCGCGCACCTTGATCTTCTGATCCGGATGCGCATCGTTCCACCCGACAATCACATCCAGCACCTTCTCTCCGCGGCTGAAATCCATCTTTGGCATCTCCACACTCTTTCCGTTCAGCTCCATGGTTACCTTTCCCGGGCACCGGTCGTTGGAATAGCCGAAGGTGGCATCGGGCTTCAATTCATTTCCTACTGACAGAGCGTTAAAATGCTTGGTTACAAGCTGGTATACCACATCGTCCGTGATCTCCCCGTAGGTGGCAGCAGCGCCTACAATCGTGTCCTTTCCAAGCCCGCTTTCCGACGCGACATAGTCCTTTAAGTTCGGCAGATCTGCCTCAATACTCGCTTTTTCCAGCCCGATCATGGAGAAGGCCGCAAGGCAGTAATCCCCCTTGACACAGTCGCCCTGGCCGTAGTTGGTTCCCTGCTCGATAATGCGGATCACAACCTGCTCCGGCTGCTCCCCCGCAGGGATCTTGAAGGTTCCGGAATACTGCGTCCACTCACCCGGTGTCAGCGTCTGGCTGCTGTTTCCCGAGATCTCTGAGGAATAGGTGCCCAGATAAGAGGTATTGCCCCCTACGGTTATGTACGGTGCGAACTCCACCTTGCGCTGGTCTGCCGGCGCATCCTTGTACTCCTCGGAGAGCATGGCGTAAAACTCAAATCGATACTCGTATCCGGGCTCCACGGAAGCCGTGATGTCCTGCGCAAAGCTGTCATAGGGTGCGCTGTTCTCCGGGTCACGCTCAATGATCCCGTAAGAATAGACGTCCCCAACGATCGGAGTCTCGGAAACGGCTCCCTTGATAACGGAGTTGCCCATCTGCACGGTCCACTCTGCATCCCCGTCCTCAAAGAGCGGGTTCTTGATGATATTTGCCGGGTCCGCCCATGGCTTCGCTGACGCCTCCTCCTGCTGGGTATCCTCCCCGCTCTGCGTCTCCTCCGGCTTTTGCGTATCCTCCTGCTTCTGAGAATTTTCCGTCTCCTGCGACTCCTGAGACTCCGTTCGCTTCTCCCCGTCTGCATTCGTCTTATTTGCACAGCCGGAAACCAGCATCACAGCTGCCAGAAGAAGCCCCAATATCTGCTTACTTTTCCGTCTCATGGTACCTCCTTTTGTATTTTATAGAATGTAATACACAACAGAAATATTATAACATGTCCGTATATTGATTTCAATAATCCCAGCCAAAGTTTTACAGATCACGCAGACCTCAGCGCTCCCACTTGTCGCACAGGGAATTGATCTGGTCCGCAAATTTTCCGAGATCCTTGTTCGCCATGCCCTGACATTTCCGGATGACCGCCACAAGGCGCTCCCCCGCGGCCACCAGACGGTCGAAGACGGTGAGTCCGGCGCGGGACACCTTCTCCTTGTGCGCGACATGCTCATGGCTTCCCTGGGCAATCTGCACACCCATGATCAGATCGTAGGTGTCCCCGCTGTACGGCACCTCCGCGTCAACGCCAACCGTTTCCCGGATATGCTCCGCAAAGCTGACCGCCGTGCTCTCCTCGCCGTGGACCACAAACACCTTCCTCGGATGTGTGGCAAACGCCGAAATCCATTCGGTCAGATGATCTCTGTCCGCATGTCCGCTGATGCCCGGCAGACGGACAATCGACGCGCACACATCGATTTCCTCACCGAAGAGCTTCACGGTCTTTGCCCCGTTTAAAAGTGCGTAGCCCAGCGTCCCCGGAACCTGAAAGCCCACAAACAACACCGTGGAATCCTCGCGCCACAGGTTGTGCTTTAAGTGGTGGCGGATGCGTCCCGCCTCGCACATGCCGGAGGCCGAGATGATCACCTTCGGATTCGGGTCAAAATTGATCATGCGGGACTCGTCGCTGGAGACCGCCACCTTCAGCCCCGGAAAGCGGATCGGATTGATTCCCGAGTCCACGAGCGCAATCGCCCGCTCGCTGAAACACTCCCTCACGTTCTCGTGAAAAACATTGGTTGCCTCCACGGCCAGCGGACTGTCGATATACACCTCAAAATCCGGGAATTCCGGCAGCAGCCCCTCCGTCTTGATCCGGCGGATAAAATACAGCATCTCCTGCGTGCGCCCGACCGAGAAGGCCGGAACCACCAGATTTCCGCCCTTGGTAAAGGTCATGCTCATCACCTTTGCCAGCTCCGCGGCAAAATCCGGCGGCGCCTCATGATTGCGGTTGCCGTAGGTGGACTCCATCACGACATAGTCCGCCTCCTCTATGTACTCCGGATCTTTGATCAGCGGCCGGTTTCCGTTGCCGATGTCGCCGGAAAATACGATTTTTTTCGTCACGCCCTCCTCGGAGACCCACATCTCAATCGAGGAGGAGCCCAGCAGATGCCCTGCGTCCACAAAGCGGACCGACAGATCCTCGGCAATCTCAATTTTCTCATGGTAATCGCAGGCCACAAAGTGCTCCAGAACGCCCACGGCATCCTCTAGCCCGTAGAGCGGCGTCACCTCCGGCTTTCCGGCTCTCTTGGCCTTCCGGTTCCGCCACTCCGCTTCAAATTCCTGAATGTGCGCGGAGTCCTTGAGCATGATGTTGCAGAGCTCGCAGGTCGCTTTTGTCGCAAAGACCGTTCCGCGGAAACCGTGGCTGTACAGAAGCGGCAGAAGGCCGGAATGGTCAATGTGCGCATGCGTCACAAACACGTAGTTGATGGTCGCCGGGTTCACCGGAATCTCCTGATTCAAATACAGGTCCGGCCCCTGCTCCATCCCGCAGTCTACCAGCAGGTGCGTCTCCCCGAAAGACATGTAGTGGCAGCTCCCGGTAACCTCACGGGCAGCTCCAAGAAATTCAAGTATCATGGCAATACCCCCTATGCTTTTGTATATTTCCTTCTGTGGAATATTATACCACACAAAAATGGGTTACTCCACCCTTTCTATCTCTTTCTTGAGCCGAATAATGATTTTTTTCTCCAGACGCGAGATGTAGGACTGCGAAATTCCCAAAAGATCCGCCACCTCCTTCTGGGTCAGCTCCCTGCCATCCCGCTGCCCCAGCCCGTAGCGCAGGCAGATGATCTGTTTTTCCCTTGCGCCCAGCTTGCTCACCGCATTGCGCAAAAGCCCCAGCTCCACCTCATTCTCCATATCCCGGTAAATAATGTCCTCATCCGTCCCCAGAATGTCGGACAGGAGCAGCTCATTCCCGTCCCAGTCCACATTCAGGGGCTCGTCGATGGAGACCTCCAGCCGGATTTTGTTGTTGTGCCGCAGATACATGAGAATCTCGTTCTCAATGCAGCGCGAGGCATAGGTTGCAATCTTGATATTCTTCTCGGGGTTGAAGGTATTGATCCCCTTGATCAGGCCGATTGTGCCGATGGAGATCAAGTCCTCCACGCAGATGCCGGTATTCTCGAACTTCTTCGCCAGATACACCACCAGCCGCAGATTGTGCTCGATCAGCATCTTTTTGGCGTCCTCCGCGGACAGCTCCTCCCCCTCCCCACGGTTTTTCACCCCCGAGAGCGCAATCAGGCACCTTCTCTCCTGCTCCGTCTCCAGCGGCGGCGGCAGCACATCGGTCCCACCTATGTAAAATACCTCGTCATCTGCAAATAACAGCCGGATTTTCATCCAAAGCCGAATGAGTACCTGATTCATGTCATAACTCCTTTCACCCCATTTAATATCATCTGATAGCTTTTCCCCGAAAACAGCTCCTCCTCCGCGCACCCCAGCCACGCGCCGCAAAGGATGCGCGCATCACGGTCGTCGCCAATCTGCATACGCTCAATTCTTGCCACCCCGATCCAGCCCTCCCCGGTGCCGAGGGCACGGTAGGGAACCAGCCTCAGCCCCGCCTCCTCCCGCAGTCCCACCTGTTCAAGGATTCCCGGACTTACAATATGTACCGGTTCCCCGTCCACGGAAAGCAGGTTTCCCGTGTCATAAAGTCCCAGGCAGTGAACGCTCTCCTTCCCCCGGCTCAGCGTGACCGGATAGATGCGCGCCTGCTTGTCAAGGGCATTGCGCGCCAGCTTTACGAGAAATTTCGACGCGGGAAGAACCAGAACAACGCCGTAAAACGACAACAGTGAAATACCCGCCAGATTATACACGGCCTCCGCAACCCCGTTTAGCACCACAATCGAAAACCAACTGACAAGCAGACGGCGCAGCCCGTCTTTTTTCCCCGAAAATCCAAATGTCAGAAACAGCATCCCCGGAACCACGAAAAATGCCTGCATTGCCCAGCCACCCCCCGGGGCAAAGAGCACGAGGAGGGCGCCTGCAATCGCCCCGCAGGCGGCCGCCAGAAGCATTCGCAGCACGCGAAAATCAATCCGGCTTTTACAGAGTGTGTACGTGAGCGCCAGCACGGCCAGATTCATCAGAAAGTTTTGTGTGATGTACACATCTATGTAGAACTCATAAATAAAAATCACCTCCTGCTCTTGCCATTATAGAGAACTTCATCTCTATTTTTTGGCAAAAACAGGAGGTCTTTATGTAGAACTTATTGACTTTTTCAGACAAAATCAGCGCTTTGGATTCTTGAGGAAGTCGGGGATATTGATCTCCACCGGCTTCACGGTGCTCTCCGGCTGCTTCGGCTTCTGGATTCCGGAAAAGGAAGTGGACTGCTGTGCCCCCGCGGTCCGCGGATCTGCTCCTGCACCCGAGCCAACCCCTGTCACCGGACGCGGCCCGAGCTGTGCGCTGCGCACGCTGCTCTGCGGATATACCATGCGGGAACCCACTCCCACACCCGCAGGCGCCGCCGGACGCGCAGGAGCCGCCTCAAGCCCCGTGGCAATCACAGTGATGACAACCTCATCCTGCCTAGTCTCGTCAAACTTTGCGCCGAAAATAACATTTACATCCGCGCCGGTGAGATCCTGCACATAGTTGGCCGCATCGTTTGCGTCAAACAGGGTTATATCCCCGGAAACATTGATAATGACATCGGATGCGCCGACAATCGTCGTCTCCAGAAGGGGAGATGCCACCGCCAGCTTGACCGCCTCGATCGCTTTCTCGTCACCCGTTGCGCTGCCGATTCCGATGTGCGCCATACCCTTGTCCCTCATGACCGTCTGGACATCCGCAAAATCCAGATTCATCATCGCCGGCAGGTTGATGAGGTCCGTAATTCCCTGCACGGCCTGCTGTAAGACCTCGTCCGCCTTCTTGAGCGCATCCGGCATGGAGGTACGCCTGTCCACAATCTCCAGTAGCTTGTCATTTGGGATCACAATCAGTGTATCGACATTCTGCCGCAGCCGCTCGATTCCGGAGACTGCGTTGATCATGCGCCTTTTTGCCTCGAATGTAAAGGGCTTTGTCACTACGCCCACCGTCAGGATGCCCTGCTCCTTGGCAATCCGCGCCACCACCGGCGCTGCCCCGGTGCCTGTCCCGCCGCCCATGCCGCAGGTGACGAACACCATGTCCGCGCCTTTGACTGCGGTTGCAATCTCCTCCGTACTCTCCTCGGCCGCCTTCTCGCCGACCTCCGGCTGTGCCCCTGCCCCCAGTCCCTTGGTCAGCTTCTCACCAATCTGAATCAAAGAAGGCGCCTTGCACAGCTGCAATGCCTGCTTATCTGTGTTGACACCGATAAACTCCACTCCACCTATATTTTCATCAATCATGCGATTCACAGCGTTGTTCCCGGCGCCACCTACGCCGATCACAATGATCTTGGCGCCTGTGTCATCCCCTGTGGTACGAATCTCAAGCATGGTTCTTCCTCCTCTACTGTCTATGTAAACATCTATAGTCTATAATATAATCTTTTTTAAAAATAATCAATATGAAAAAAACATTTTTTTACTCTGCCCGGTTGAACACGATATTTGTGGTCTCCTCCGTCCACGTCTCCAGGTGCAGAGTTCCCTTCTCCCCGCTGATCTTGGGCATAACCTTCTCCAGCCGCTCCACCTTCTGGGTCAGCACGTCCAACGGCCCCATATTCACGGTGATGCCGCCGTAGCCCAGCACAGGCGCATGATCCACGCCGTAGGTGACAGAGTCAGGAACCAATCCGGCGCGCTTTAGGGCCTGCGTCAGCGTCAGGATCTCCCTAAGCTTGTCCCCGTCAATGGGAAGCTTCTCATAGAGCACCACCTGGTCGCAGTCGAGGCCCTTGACCACCGGGACATCCGGAATTTTCCTGCTGGAGGTTTCCACCACAAAGCCGTCCTTGTCAAAATAGGCGTTCTCCTGAATCGACGGTATGTAGAGGCAGCCCATCATCCCCTTCTCGTACACCTTGATGTGCAGTGTCTTAGGGTCCTTTAAGGTGATCTCCATCGTGTCCACAAACGGCACGGGCTCCGTGTCCACAAACCGGTACTTGACAAACACGTAGAGCGAATTCCATGAATATTTGTCGTTTAGGACAGCCGTCTCAATCACATCGGAGTTGTAGAGCACGTTGCCCTCGACCTCCACCTGCTCCACGACAAACAGTTTCACCGCCGCAAAGCCCGCCGCCCCCATCACAAGGACAAACACCAGCAGCGCAATCAGTATTTTCTTTTTCTTTCGCGCTCTCCTTCTCTGCTCTCTAATCATAGGCTTTAATCTATCTTCTCCAGTCGAATTCCCCGCGATACCGACAGCACCAGCCCCATCTCCGCCATCAGGAAGATGAGGGAGGTTCCTCCGTAGCTGATAAACGGCAGGATCACACCGGTGTTGGGGATGGTGTTGGTCACCACCGCGATGTTCAAAATCACCTGAATTGCAATGTGGGACATGACTCCCGTGACAATCAGCGCACCGAAAAGATCCTGTGCATTGTTGGCAATAATCATCATGCGCCAGAGCATAAGGACGAACAGCAGAATCACGCAGACTGCGCCAAAGAGCCCCAGCTCCTCACAGATGATGGAAAAAATCATGTCGTTCTGCGCCTCAGGGACATTGCCCATCTTCTGCAGGCTCTCCCCGAGTCCCTTGCCGAACAGTCCGCCGGAGCCGATGGCGTAGAGCCCCATATTTGTCTGGTACACATCCTTTGCGGGTGCCGTCTCCGGATGCAGCCACGCCTGGACACGCCCGCCCCGGTATCCGGCAAAGGCCACAAAGAAGACCACAAAAACCATGCCGGCAATGCCGACGAGGATGAATTGCGCGTACTTCGGGCTTGCTACAAACAGCATGCACACCATGATGCCGAAAATAATCACCGCCGTGCTCAGGTTGCTGATCGCAACCACTCCAAGGAGCGGCGACATGATCAGGACGACCTTCACAATAGTGGAAAACTTTCCCATCTGTTTCGTGATCTTCTCAATCAGCATCGCAAGAAAAATGATCAGCGCGAGCTTGGCGATCTCCGAGGGCTGAAAGCTGATGGGGCCAATCTGCAGCCACCGGGAGGAGCCGTGGGAGCTTCGGTTGAGCTGCGGCACGAAAACCAGAAGGCACAGCACAAGGGAGCCAAAATAGGCCAGCACACCGAGATTTTTCCACCTGCGGTAATCCGTCCGGGTCAAAAAGATCATCGGAATCAGCCCCAGCAGAATATTGCGGACCTGCAGCTTCAGATAAAACGCGCCGTCCCCGTACTTTTTCATTGAGGTGTAGGAGCTGGAGCTGTACACCATCACCAGGCCGAAGCACAGCAGGAAAATAATAAGAAAAAGCAGATTATAATCAAAATACCGCATGGATTTTCCCAGTTTTTCCCGTTTCACCACCGACATTACTCCTTGAGATTTCTCACAATTTCTTTAAAAATCCTTCCGCGCTCCTCATAATTGGTAAACATGCCCCAGCTTGCGCAGGCCGGCGACAAAAGCACCGCATCCCCGGAAACCGCGTGGTCATAACAGCAATTCACAGCCTCCTCCAAGGTCTCGCAGCGCACGGTATCCACAAACCCATGCCGTCTGGCGCAGCTCTCAATCTTCTCCGCCGTCTGCCCGATGAGCACAAGCTTTTTGACCTTGCCGTCAAAGGACTCGATCCACGCATCGTACTCCGACTCCTTGTCGTAGCCGCCCCCGATCAAGAGCGTCGGCCGGTTCATCGCGCGGACAGCCTGGATCGCGGCATCCGGGTTCGTTCCCTTGGAATCGTTGTAGAACCTCACGCCCCGCTTTTCCGTCACGTACTCGATCCGGTGCTCCACCGCCGTGAAGGTCTTTAAGACCTCCACAATCTTCTCCATCGGCACACCGGCTGCCTTTGCCATGGCAGTCGCCGCCATCACATTCTCGTAATTGTGGCGGCCGAGAAGGTTCAGCTCATTCACATTGATCACATGGGAGGACACGCCGTTTTCGGCGCATAAAATATCCTCTCCCTCCAGATAAAATCCGTCGTCCAGCTTTGTCTTGCTGCTGAAATACACCACACGGGCCGGACAGCGCTCACCGAACGCCCGCAGCGCCTCGTCCTCGTAGTTGAGCACGCAGGTCTGCTCCCCGGTCTGATTCCTCGTGATATCCTCCTTCGTCCGGATGTAGCACTCCATCGTGTGGTGCCGGTTCAAGTGATCCGGCGTAATATTTAAGATCGCGGACACCTCCGGCGCAAACTCATGAATCGTCTCGAGCTGGAAGCTGCTGATCTCCGCCACGGTCACGGTATCCTCCGTCATGGTCGCCGCCTCCGAGGTGTAGGGAATCCCAATATTGCCGACAATCCGCACATCCCGGTAATAATTTTTCAGAATCGCCCCGGTCAGCGCTGTGGTCGTCGTCTTTCCGTTGGTCCCGGTGATGGCGAGCAGCCGTCCCTTTCCATAATAATAGGCAAGCTCAATCTCCCCAAGGATTATAACCCCGTTTTCCCTCAGCCTCTCCACCATGGGAAGATCCGTGGGCACCCCGGGACTGAGCACTGCGGCGGCAAACTCCCTGCCCTGCTCTTCGGACAGCTCCCCAAGGATCAGAGGCACCTCCTTCAGGTCAGGATGTTTTCGGCGAAAGTCCTCCGCGTCCAGCTTTTCGTTGCTGTCATAGAGCACAATGTCCGCCTGCTTTTGCACAAGCAGCTCGGCGGCGGCCACTCCGCTTGCGCCTGTGCCGACCACCAATACCTTCTGTCCCTCGATCCTCATGGGTGTCACCTCCGCATTTCATTTCCATCCTTTCCAGTATAAGGGATTCTCTATTCTATTTCAAGGTATGGCAGAATGTTTTCAAAAATTTCCTTTGCCACCGGAGCCGCAATGGTTCCGCCGTAATAGGTGCCCTGCGGATTTCGGATGATCACAAGCACCAGCACCTGCGGGTCGCTCGCCGGGGCAAAGCCCAAAAATGAGGATATGTACTTGTTCGCGGAGCGCGGCAGCGTCTGGGAGGTCGCGGTCTTTCCGCCGATCTCATAGCCCTCGATGTACGCCCTGTTTCCTCCGCCCTC
>JAFLRQ010000059.1:0-1905 GCA_022511395.1 Agathobacter sp.
CAAACATTCGGAATCCGCTAATTTACTTCGTAAATTGCTACTTCCTCATGTTTGGGCGGGGCACTAAGGTCAAAAGCTGCCTTCGTGCCAGCACAGGCAATTTTGACCTTATGCCCCTTGGTATCATTATATTCTGCGAAGCAGGATTTTTCAACCGAAATCAATGCCAAATCGAAAAATAAGCCACACACCCTTCGATGCATGGCTTATTTTTCTCTTAATACGTGTACTCACGTTGCAGCTCCTGACTGAAATATGCCTGGGCCTTTTTTGTGTATCCGAGTGTTGCGCCCTCTAAGTTATCTCTGAAGTCGCTCCGGATCTGCCTGGCTATTCCACGGTATGCCTCTGACCGCTTTGTGGAAAGCTTAACTGCCTCATCCTGCGATTGAAAATCCCGCAAACGGGCAGAAATTCCCACAGATGTCACCTTAAAAATATCCCTCATTTCCATATGTGGTACGTCCTTCCTTGGATCATATTTTTATGGGTTACATCTTATATATCGGCGAGGCACGCAGAATTTCAACCATTTTTTTAAATTTTTTTAAGTCTCTTCTATTCCGCAAACTTTATGATAATGTAGCTCACATTGATCGCCAGCCCGGCGCTCGTCGCGTTCCTGAAATTCAGCGTAAGCTCCCCGTCTTTCACGTTCACCTTTGCCTTCAGAGGAGAGTTCCCGACCTCAAAGCTCTCTGCCAGCGTCTGCCTGTCTTCCTTATTATAATTCGCATAGACATTCGGAAGGTTTGAACAGTTCCACGGGTTTGCAAAACCAATCTCCACCTCGTAGGTGCCGTTTGGAAGCTCAAAAGCATAATCCAGATAACGGTCGGTAATCCCGTTCTCATACTGGTTCTTGGTGTAGCGGTTGGTCGCCTCCTTCGGCTGGTCATCTTTGGGGTTTGCCTCATAGGCCCATGTGTTGGCGGTGTAGATTGCGCTGCTGATGGATGATCCCTTATACCGATCCTCGGGATCGTCGATGAGCCCCCACTTTTTGCCTGTGACCCGGTCATACCCGTAAAGCTGTTCCGTGACGCTGTTGTAGATGCCGAATTTATCGTTGCCCGTCACCGTCGTCACATCATGGTCGCCGCAGTTGACAAAGTAGGCCGTGCCCTCATCCGTCGGATAGAGGAATTTCACATCCTTCGTGTAGATGAAGTCGCACACCTTCGCAGATTCTGCGCCGTCTGCACCGGAGAAGCTCACCGGAATCACCTGATAATTTTCCCCGTCAACGCTTACCGGTTCCGCTGTCTGCATGAGCTGATCCGGAATCCGGGTTCGTATCTCGTAGACAGCTTCTGTGCCGTGATAATCCAGAACCGCTTCGAAAAGAACTGTCTGTCCGCTCTTTACCAGAATGGATTTCCCATTATCCTCGGCCCTGAAATACATGACCAGATAGGTATTGCCCTTCGGGTTCACAGCCATCCGGTAAGTGAAGGAGCCGCCCGCCTTCGCGTAGCGGTAAGTGCTGTCGTCGGTCACACTGACGGTGTTGCTCTCATTCATCTGATGCAGGTCGTCATTCTCATACTGTCCGTACCCCGGCTGTACCGTGTCGATGACTGTCTCCTCTGTGCGGATAGCCCCGGCATCCTTTACCGCTTTTTCTTCCGGCGTCAGGAAATACCAGTAGATCCCATAGCGCTCTTTGTATCTCAGATAATGCGGGCCAAAGGTGTAGTCGCAGCCGGCCAGGGTAAAGGTCAGCTCCTCTCCGTTTCGCTTCATGTAATCGTTGACATTTGCAATGAACGCCTCTCTGGAAACTCCTTCCGGCAGAACAATCGTCTCGTCCTTTACAATCTTATTCTTCGGAATCGTTACAAACATGCCGGTGGATGAGAGCTGTTCGTCCTCCGTTCCCAGATCCGCACTCAGCACGATCGG
>JAFLRQ010000059.1:2005-12705 GCA_022511395.1 Agathobacter sp.
CCGGTCTGGGGATTCTGCGACGAGAGGATTGCATTGTAAAATGCATTTTCATAGTAATCCGCATATTTCTGCTCCCCGGTAATCTCAAACAGCGTTCTGGAGAGCTTGAGCATATTGTAGACATTGCAGGTCTCGTTGTTGCAGTTGGTGCGCTCCGCATCCAGAATATTGTCCTGCCCGAAATGCTCCCACTCGCTGTTTCCGCCGGTAATGTATGTATGCCTTTCCACGACCATGTCCCAAAAGATCTTGGCATACTCCAGATAGGCGGAGGCATCCACCGTCTTCCCTTCAATCTCTTTGCCATCCAGAACCACATAGCGGTTTAACGCGCCCAAAAATTTGGGAATAGTGGTGTTGGCATGATGATTGTTGAGAACATCCTTCCTCCCTGTCTTGACTCTGGAAAACAAGTCAATCTGGTCAAACTTGTGTGCGGCCACTGCATGCTTTTCATCGCCGGTAATGGCGTAGAGCTCATACAGACAGTCGTTCATCCCGCCATACTCAATGGCCAGCACCTGTTTCTGTTTATCAATGCTCCACTTGCTGCTCCGCTCGTAGGTCCAGTCACCAAGACCGCTGGCGAGGGTGCGGGCATTTTCATAGCCGGTCAATTTATAGACATCCACCACGCCCGCAATAATCTTGTGCATGGTATACCATGGCACCCATGCCTCGGTTATGATATTTGCACGTCCCTTCTCCACATTGTCAAACTGCTGCTCCACGTTATTTTTGTCCAAAATAGTCGCCCCGAACACAAATCCCGGCTTGCCCTTGGAATTCTGCTGGCACTCCAAAAGCCCGTCAATCAGCTCGGTTATGATGGCATAGAGCTTATCCTTATCCTCCTTGGAAATGCCCGGATTGGCATACGCCTGAGCGCATGCAGTCAGATAATGCCCCATCGTGTGACCGCCGATCAATGTATTCTCCCAGCCGTCGTATCGCTTCTTTCCTTTCATGTCCAGCCCTGCCGTCTCGCGAAAGCCTGCCAGCAATCGGTCCGCATCAAAGGAAACAAGATAATCCACCTCCAACTGAAGTGCATTGGCGCAGTATTCGTCGTACTGCTCCACCTGTTCCAAGTCAAAATGATTGTAATTTGTCAATGTCGTCAGTTCCTCCTTTCCATTCAATTCACCGGATGTGTCCTCACTTTTGGCGCAGCCCGCAAAAAGCGAAGCCGTCATCAACGCCCCTGCCGCCAGAAGCGCAGCCGTCCGCCTGAAACATGTTTTTCTCACATCCCCACCTCCCGCATAAAATTTCGAGAACCTTTGTTTACATGATACTAAAACTAAGCATACCATAAACCGGTCACAATGTATAGGTTTTTGCGAAATATGTTTTTGTCCGTCAGTAGCTGCTAATTTCCTTTTGACGCCCCTGCGCAAAAAAAGGCCGGACAGCGTTTAACGCGTCCGGCCTTTTTCATCACGATATTTTTTTCGTCTCTCCCGGCTTGATGCTGTACACCTCACCGTTTAAGAAAAACCACAATTCATAGGCGGTCGGGTTCTGCACGATCTGTCCGTCCATGCTGAAGTTCAGGCGCTTAAACGCATCCTGATAGTCATAAATTTCGATGTTGGTCGCATACCAGATATCCTCGCGCCCCGCCATAAAGTCGGTAAATTCTTCAATGACCTCCCAGTTATTGTGCTCCTCAAACTCATAGCTGTGCCCCCACAGGTAGAACATCCACGGCCTTCCCCACGAGCCATCGCCAAGGAAACGGCGAGCCAGATTCATGAGCTCCGGGTCATCGTGATGGCATGTCGCCGGAAGACGCATCCAGTCGGACGGCATGTTGAAATCACGGGTAGAGTGTACCGTTCTGGAATAGACAATCCCCACGCTCCTCATGCAGGCCACCACATCATCCGAATAGGTTCCGAAGGGATATGCCATCCCCCTCACAATGGTTCCAAACTGCTGCTCCAGCTTACAGCGGTCATCAAACAGATCCTTCGTACACATATTGACCGGCATATGATCCAGCCACGGATGGGTCGCGCCGTGAACGGCAACCTCAATGCCATCCTGCGCATACAGCTTGCTTACCCGTGACTCACTGAGTCTCCTGTGAACCTGTCCCGGCGGAAAAACCGTCCCCTCCGGCGAATAAACCCCGCTGTTCAGATTGAAAGTAGCGCGCAGCCCATGTTTTTGGAAAATTCCGATCAGACGCTCATCCTGCTCTACTCCGTCATCATAGCTGAAGGTCAGCGCCCTCGCCCTTCCCCCCGGAAATCGCATAAATACCTGTGCCATTTTCGTTTATTCCTCCTGTAGCGATTCTTCGTACTTATCCAGAATCAGTCTCTGGATATGATCCCTCGTGGCAGAGTTGATCGGATGGGCAATATCACGATACTCGCCGTCACTTGCCTTTCGGCTTGGCATCGCGATGAACAGGCCCTTTTCCCCCTCAATCACCTTGATGTCATGGACGACAAACTCTTCGTCAATCGTGATCGACACTACGGCTTTCATCTTGCCATCTCTTTCCACCTTGCGAATCCTCACATCTGTAATCTGCATACTCACACCCCCTTTTCCTTTGAATGCATATTTTGTTTATTTATTTCCTGTCACGATCATGACTCCGTCCTCGCCACAGTAATACGTATTCGCCTTCAAAGTCTCACGGCTCTCGACAATACAGTTCTCCACATGCGTATTGTCACCGATATAGACATCATTGAGAATGACAGAATTTCTGATCACGCAATTGTTTCCGACAAACACCTTCTTGAACAGCACCGAATCCTCCACCCGGCCGTTGATGATACATCCGCTGGACACCAGACTGTTGCTGACCTCCGACCCCTGATTGTACTTGGCCGGCGGAAGGTCGTCCACCTTGGAGTACACCTTCGGCTCCTGACGGAAAAAGTATTCGCGCACCTCCGGGTTCAGAAAATCCATATTGGTTTGGAAATAATCCTCCACACTCGCAATGTTGCGCCAATAGTTGTTCATCTTATAGCCGTAAATCCGACGCACATTTTTATAACGAATCACCACATCCGCCACAAAATCAAAGCGTCCCTCCTCGGCGGATTTTTCCAAAATTTCAATCAACTGCCGCCTGCGGATCACGTAAATGCCGGTAGAGATCGTGTTGCTGGTCGCCATCAGAGGCTTTTCCTCAAAATACACAATGCGGGAATCCTCGTTCATCCGCACGACACCGTAGCGTCCCACATCCACCTCCGGCGGCATTTCCATGCACGCAACCGTGATGTCCGCTTTCTTGGCGATATGGTACTCCAGAAGGTCATTGTAGTCCATCTTGTAAACACAGTCGCCGTTCGCAATGATGACATAGGGCTCATGACGCTTTTTCAGATAATCAATATTCTGGAAAATGGCGTCCGCCGTCCCCCTGTACCAGTCGCTGTTATCCGCCGTCACCGTGGGTGTGAACAAAAACAGGCCTCCCTGCTTCCGCCCGAAATCCCACCATTTGGAGGAGCTCAAATGCTCATTCAAGGAGCGGGCATTGTACTGTGTCAGCACCGCCACCGTCTGTATATGGGAATTGGTCATATTGCTCAGCGTAAAATCGATGCACCGGAAACTGCCTCCCACCGGCATTGCCGGGATCGCACGCTTTTTGGACAACTGTTTCATCCGATTATTGTGGCCGCCCGCCAGAATAATTCCTACAGCCTTCATCCTCTGTCACCTGCCTTAATAATTGATTCTCCTCCTGCCAGCACCCCGTCCGGATAATCCGACGCCTCCGTCACTCCGGAGATGGCCGTATTTTTGCCTACCTTCACCTTATCGGGGAGCACGGAATCCTCCCCGATGGTCACCAGCCCGAAGGAATAGATGCCCGCATTGAGTTTATTCTCAACCTCCTCGCCGACGCCGAGAACCACCCCGTCTCCGATCCTGCAGTTTTCTGCGACGATCGATTTGTCGATGGTCACGTTATCCCCAATGTACGTGTCCTTCATAATGATGGAATCCCGCACAACGGAGCCATGACCGATATGCACATTCGAGCCGATCACGGAACCGGACACTCTCCCGTATATCTCCGAGGCTTCGCCGACAATGCAGCGCTCCACATGTCCCTCCGGAGAAACGTACTGCGGCTCAATCGTGTCGCTCTTCGTGTAAATCTTCCAATATTCCTCATAAAGGTTAAACTCCGGAATCAGGTCGATCAGCTCCATGTTCGCCTGCCAATACGAGGCAAGCGTCCCCACATCCTTCCAGTAGCCGTTGAACTCATAGGCAAACAGCCGCATCCCATTCTCAAAGCAGTACGGAATGATATGCTTGCCGAAATCACATCCGTTCTGGTCTTTCATCGTAATAAGCGCTTCCCTCAGCACCTTCCACGAGAAAATATAGATTCCCATGGATGCCAGATTGCTCCTCGGATGCTCCGGTTTCTCCTCGAATTCCTTGATCCGCTTGTTCTCATCCGCGATCACAATGCCAAACCGGCAGGCCTCCTCGATGGGCACAGGCATCGTGGCAATCGTCACATCCGCCTGATTTGCCTTGTGAAAATCCAGCATGACCTCGTAATCCATCTTGTAGATGTGATCACCGGACAGAATTAACACATACTCCGGATTGTAATTTTCCATGTATCTCAGGTTCTGGTAGATTGCGTTCGCAGTGCCGGTGTACCACTCGCTGTTCGTGCTGCGCTCATAGGGAGGGAGCACCGTCACACCGCCGTTGTTGCGGTCCAAATCCCAGGGAATTCCAATGCCGATATGGGTGTTCAGCCGCAGCGGCTGGTACTGGGTCAGCACGCCCACCGTATCGATCCCCGAATTGATACAGTTGCTCAGAGGGAAATCGATGATCCGGTACTTTCCCCCGAACGCGACCGCCGGCTTCGCAACATTCGCCGTCAGCACTCCGAGACGGCTTCCCTGACCTCCCGCCAAAAGCATGGCTATCATCTCTTTTTTGATCACAGCTTTTCTCCTTCTATATATATACCTTTGTATTTGTCTTCCCCTCGGTCAGATGCGAACCGACATGGTATAATAACTAATATTATTATACCATAGGGCATGCATTTATACAACAGTTTTCACAAATAATCTTTTTGAGTTCCGCTTTTTTTGTCAATTTGCACAATATTTTCTCGATGCACCATTTTATGGATCGTGGTATACTTTATGTTAGAGAATATTTTCTTAAAACAGAAAGGTACATACTATGTATAAAGTGGATTTGAAAAAGCCGATTCATGCCCATTTCATCGGAATCGGCGGCATCAGCATGAGCGCTCTCGCCGAGCTCCTTCTCTCAGCCGGGTTTACAGTTTCCGGCTCCGACTCACAGGAATCCGATCTCACACGGACACTGGCTGCCAAAGGCGCCCGCATCTTTTACGGACAGAAGTCCGACAACATCATCCCCGGCATTGATCTGGTGGTGTACTCCGCCGCCATCCACGAGGACAACGACGAATTTATCCGCGCCAGGGAAAGCGGGCTTCCCATGATGTCCCGCGCAGAGCTCTGGGGACAGATCATGGACAATTACACAGAATCCGTCGGCGTGTCAGGCTCACACGGCAAGACCACCACAACCTCCATGCTCAGCCAGATTCTGATCGAGGCAGGGACCGACCCCACAATCAACGTGGGCGGAATTCTCCCTCTCATCGGCGGCAACCTGCGGGTCGGTTCCTCCGATACCTTCCTTTTGGAGGCCTGCGAGTACACCAACAGCTTTTTTCATTTCCGCCCGAAATACAGCGTCATTCTGAACGTGGAGGCGGAGCATTTGGACTTTTTTGAAAATCTGGACAATGTCCGCAGCGCCTTCCGAACCTTTGCAGCCGGCACACACCCGGACGGAGCCACCATCATCAACGGCGAAATCCCGGACTGGGAGGCTCTGGTGGAGGGTCAGCCGCAGCGGATCATCACCTACGGCTTTGACCCTGCCTTCGACTTCTATGCCGAAAATCTTTCCTATAATAATATGTCATGCGCACACTTCACCGCCATGCATCACGGAGACAAACTCTTTGATGTCCAGATGAAGGTTCCGGGGCGGCACATGGTGAGCAACGCGCTGGCCGCCATCGCAACCGGCCACGCCATGAAGCTCGACACAGACGCGGTTGTCCGCGGGCTTTCCGCATACAGCGGGGTGGACCGCCGTTTCCAGTACAAGGGCTGTGTGGACGGCGTAACGATTGTGGACGACTACGCCCACCATCCCACGGAGATCCGCGCAACCCTGGCTGCTGCCGCCAATTATCCGCACGAGCGTCTGGTTTTGGTGTTCCAGCCCCACACCTACTCCCGGACACAAGCCTTTTTGCAGGATTTCGCAGAGGCGCTCTCATCCGCGGACATCATTGTGCTCGCCGACATCTATGCCGCCAGAGAGCAGAATACCTACGGGGTGAGCTCAAAGGACATCGTCTCCCTGCTTCGGGAGAAAGGGAAAGAGGCTTACTTTTTCCCCTCGTTTGAGGAGATCGAAAAATTTTTATTAAAAAAATGTATGAACGGTGACCTGTTGATAACCATGGGGGCGGGAAACGTGGTAGAGATTGGTGACACCCTCCTTGGCAGGTGAGTTATCCACATTATCCACATAGAGATGTTGATGGTTATCAGGCACTCTATGTGGAATTTTTATTTTCCGATGATGCCATAAGCCTGTCTCACATTCTTCTGTTTTAGCGTCCCGCCGTTCTTTCTTAAATTGTGTATTTATTTTTCCCAAATTTTATCCACTTTATCCACAATTCTCCAATCAACGTAAAGCCTTGGGATTACTGGATTTTATCGCGTTTTTTCTTCTTCCATTTCACCAATTGTTGTGCTATAATCACAGTGCATTAAAAAAATATGCGGCTGGGTCAGACAGAGAAACAGCCGCAAGTGAGGTAGCTTCATGATCGAGATTCAGCTTCACAGTGACTGCCAGAATGCAGACACCATTGTACCTAACAAGTTTATTGACACATACATGCAGGAGGCGAACGGGGAATTTGTCAAGATCTATTTATACCTATTACGATGTGTCCAATCCCGCTCCTATGTATGCACCGTCTCTGCAATTGCGGACCACTTCAACCACACGGAGAAGGACGTCGTCCGCGCGCTGAACTACTGGCAGAAACAGGGGCTTCTTGCTCTGGAGCTGAACTCCGAGGGGAATATCTCGATCTGTATGACAGACCTGGGCCGCGCCGCCTCGTCGCCCGCAGAGCCCCAGCCCGACACAGACTCTACGATGCTGACAGTCTCTGCCGTCGCTCCGGCCAAGGAATCCGTGAGCGAGCAGGCTCCGCCGGCAGCTCCCAGGAAAACTCCGAGCAAACATTCCTACCCCGCGGATGTGCTCCTGGAATTCCAAAAGAATCCGGAGATCTCCGAGCTGTTTTATGTGGTGGAGACTTACATACGGCACCCGCTCTCGGAAAACGATATGAACACCGTACTCTTCTGGCATGAGGATCTTCGGTTTTCCACGGAGCTGATTGTTTACCTTTTAGAATACTGCATCACAAAGGGGCACACCTCCATGCGCTATCTGGACAAGGTTGCGCAGGGCTGGCACGCGGACAACATCACAACCGTCGAGCAGGCCAAGGAGGATGCCGCCATACACAACCAGGCTTACTACGGCGTAATGAAGGCGCTCGGCATCACCGGACGCAGTCTGATCAAATCCGAGACTGCCTGCATCAAAAAGTGGACAAGCGAGTACGGCTTTGACCTTCCGCTGATTCAGGAGGCCTGCAGACGAACAATCGCTGCAACCCATCAGCCGAGTTTCGAATATACGGACTCCATCCTGACCCGCTGGCACGAGAATCAGGTACACACACTCGACGATGTTCAGGCACTGGACAGCGCACGCAGCAAAACCCGGCGGCAGACCCCCGCGTCTGCGGAAGCACCGGCGCGAAAGAATACATTTAACAATTTCACCCAGCGCACCTACGATTACGACAAGCTGGAAGAACTGTTGCTCACCACTCCCATGAGAGGATAATCCATGCCATTACTCACAAACGCACAATATGATGAAATCATGCGAGCCTACAGCGAGCGGCAGTTGAAAAACCGTCACGCGGCGGAAGACCGCCGCCGGGCAGTTTACGCACAGTTCCCCGAGATCGAGGAGATTGACCGCTCGGTTGCCACCCTCTCCGTGGAAAAAGCAAAGCTTATGTTAGGCGGAGATGAGGGAGCGCTCACCTCGCTGCGCCGGGAGCTGGCCGCACTCCGCGACCGGCGCCGGATGCTTTTATCCCGGGGCGGCTATGCGGCTGATTACCTCAGTCCGCTGTACACCTGCCCGGACTGCAAAGATACCGGCTACATTGACGGCAGGAAATGCCACTGTTTTAGACAGGCGGCCATCGACATCATCTATGCGCAGTCCAATATCCAGTCGATTCTGGAAAAAGAGAATTTCAATGCATTTTCCTACGATTACTATTCCGATACGGATATCAATCCGACCACAAAGCTCTCCTCTCTCGCAACTGCCAAAAACGCAGTCGCGGAGTGCCGGAATTTTATAGACAGTTTCGATCAGAAACCAAAAAATCTGCTTTTTTACGGAGATACCGGGGTAGGAAAAACCTTCCTCTCCAACTGCGTCGCAAAAGAAATTTTGGACCGCGGCAGATCCGTAATCTATTTTACAGCTTTTCAATTATTTGATATACTTGGCAAAGGCATGTTCGAGAAGGACGCCGACGCACTGGCCGCCCACGACAGCATTTTCGACTGCGACCTCTTAGTCATTGATGATCTGGGAACGGAACTATCCAACAGTTTCACAGTATCCCAGCTCTTTTTGTGCGTCAATGAGCGCATTCTGCGCGGGAGATCCACAATCATCTCCACAAACCTCGGGCTCAGCCAGTTTGCAGACCGCTACTCGGAACGGATTTTTTCAAGAATTATGGACAATTATGTCCTAATCAAGCTTTTTACTACAGATATAAGACTCCAGAAACGGAAACGAAAACAAGGACACAACCAGAAGGAGGAAAATCATGCCTAACGACGAACGAATTCTAGAAACCATGCCATACGGCAAGCTCGCCCTCATCCCGACCGCAAGCTGCGCCGACCTCGGTCAAAAAATCAACGACTATCTGGTCGGCTGGCGGGAGCACCGGGAACATGAGCACCAGAATGAGAGCGCCTTCAACGGCTATTACCGGGAGAGCTACATCATCGAGCCCATTATCCCGCGTTTTGGCACCGGCGAGGCAAAGTGCGTCATCAACCAGTCCGTGCGCGGCTACGACCTGTATATTATGGTGGATGTCACAAATTACAGCATGACCTACTCCCTGTGCGGCCAGATCAGCCACATGTCCCCGGACGACCACTTTGCAGACTTAAAGCGCGTCATCGCGGCCGTGGGCGGCAAAGCCCGCAGAATCACCGTGATTCTCCCCTATCTCTATGAGGGCCGCCAGCACCGCCGCACCTCCCGCGAGTCTCTGGACTGCCCGCTGGCTCTGCAGGAGCTCGTCAATATGGGGGTGGACAACATCATCACCTTTGACGCCCACGATCCGCGGGTCGTAAACGCGATCCCTCTGAGCGGTTTTGAGAATGTTATGCCCTCCTACCAGTTCATTAAAGGAATTTTGAAAAATGTGAAGGACCTGACCATCGATGCCGAGCACATGATGGTCATCAGCCCGGATGAGGGCGCAACCGACCGCGCCATTTATATGGCAAATGTTTTGGGCGTCGAAATGGGAATGTTCTACAAGAGGCGCGATTACAGCAAAGTCGTGGACGGCCGCAACCCCATCGTCGCACATGAGTTCCTCGGCTCCAATGTGGAGGGGAAGGACGTGATGATTATCGACGACATGATCTCCTCCGGCGAGAGCGTGATTGACACCGCCCGTGAGCTGAAAAAACGCCGCGCCAACCGGATTTTTGTCGTTTCCACCTTCGGCGTGTTCACCAACGGACTGAAGGCATTTGACCAGGCATACGAGGACGGCCTGATCTACCGCCTCGTCACCACGAACCTGATTTACCAGACGCCGGAGCTTTTGTCCAAGGAATACTATATCAGCTGCGACATGAGCAAGTACATTGCCTACATCGTTGACACCTTAAACCACGACTCCTCCATCAGCGACCTTCTCAATCCGTATGACCGGATCAAGCGCTATGTGAAGAAGTACAATGAGGCGAAGAAAGGGAAAAAGAAATAACCTTATAACGGAAGATGAGGAATACTCCTATCAGTATTCCTCATCTTCTTCCTTTTCGGCAATGTCATTCACCGGCGCTTCCAGCCCTTCAATCACAATGTCATTTTTCTGTGCGTAATCCCACAGTGCCGCATGGATTGCCTCCTCCGCCAACAGAGAACAGTGCACCTTGGCAGGGGGAAGTCCGTCCAATGCTTCCATTACAGCTTTATTCGTAACCTTTAACGCTTCCTGGACCGTTTTCCCCTTTACCAATTCTGTCGCCATACTGCTGGTTGCCACAGCCGCGCCACATCCAAAGGTTTTGAATTTGACATCTCTGATCGTTCCCTGCTCGTCAATATCCAAATACATCCGCATAATGTCGCCGCATTTTGCATTTCCGACCGTCCCCACTCCGCTGGGATTTTCCATTTCTCCCACATTTCTCGGATTGTTAAAATGATCCATTACTTTTTCACTGTACATATTCTGCTTC
>JAFLRQ010000006.1:0-7436 GCA_022511395.1 Agathobacter sp.
GAGAAGAAGGGCGAAATCCGAAAAACCATTCAAATCATCTGCAAAAAGGTGGGCAAACAAAAATCCTTGGAGCAGACTGCGCTGGAGATGGAAGAGGATCCGGAGGATATCCGGCTGTTGTATGACATTATCCGTTCGTGTGCTCCGGACTGCGATGAAAATCAAATCTATCAGACATATATTGAGAAAACACAGGAAAAGGCGCAGTGACTGCGCCTTTTCCCGTAAATAGACAAAACAGAATCAAGCGTAAACGGAATTTTCGAAAGAGGAACCTGCAAAATGGATCGTGAAGAAGATATGCAAAAGGCAAATAAGCGCTACACAATCTATGTCCGCGTGTTTGCGGTGGGGCTGGCGGCAGCGGCCATTACATTTCTGCCGTATCTGGCTGACTACTATGTGCTTGAGCCGGAGGAATCAATACTGACATTTTTTGCGAACAATTCAGTCAACAGATACTATATTTTTGAGACCGTCCTCACAGCCCTGACCGTCATTGCGCTTTGGTGTTTATCCGGGCGGCTGTGGGTGGCGCTGGCCGTGCCGTCGCTGCTTCTCATGCTTTTGGCTTACGCGGACAGCATTAAATTCGCTGCCCTCAATGAGCTTCTGCGGCTGAATGACCTGTTGGTCACGGAGGCGGCGGGAATCGCGATGCAGTATCTCAACCTGAAATTCAGCAGTGCGCAGATAAAGGTGATCCTGTGTGCATTATTCTGCTGCGCCGGCGGCTTTGTCGTGGATCGGTTTTGCAGGAAATATCCGCTTCACGCTAAAATCGATTCAAAACTGCGTAAGAGGCTGAATATCTTGAGGCTTGCTTTGGGCTGCGTCTGTCTGGCGGGAGTGTTTGGCTATGGCGGGTATTTTATCAAAAAATCCGCATATGGCGTAGATTCCATCGACGCAGTAAGCGTAAATAACGCAGGATATGACCGGTATATCGTATATAATTTTCTGAAAAACGACCGTCTGACCAATATCAATACGGACAATGCAGAGGACAGCTACCGCTTTTTTCTGGACGGGGAGGAAACGGGCGTCGGGGTGGATGGGACGGGCAGAAAGCCGTCTGTCATTGTCATCATGAACGAGTCGTGGTGGGACACGGACAATATTACCGGCAGCGGCGTTACTTTTTCATCGGATCCGATGGAGGCATTTAAGCGGCTGGGGGAGAGCTGTTCCGCCGGCCAGCTTACAGCCAATATATTCGGCGGCGGGACCATCGGCTCGGAGACAGAGTTTTTGACCGGGCTGAACACAAAATACTTTGTGTCGTACACCGGGATCAGCACGGAGCTTCGGAAGCGCAGGATACCCTCCATCGTGGATTATTTTCATGCGCTGGACTACGATACGGTGGCGATTCATCCGTATGACGGAGACTTTTACGGCCGAAATATCATTTATTCTTCCATGGGATTTGATAAAATGGTGTTTGAGGAGGACATGGATTACACGGACCTTTATTCCTGCTATATTTCCGACGAGAGCCTTGCAAAGCAGATCATCAGGGAATATGAGGAGAGTGAGGCAGAGGGGATATTTATTTTTGCGATTTCCATAGCAAATCATTTGAAGGGTCTCGACAGTAAGCACTCCTCCCTCAAACCTTATCCGTATCCGATTTCCGTGGAGATTGACGGTTCCATGGGTGAGGAGGATTATATGGATCTGGTAAACTATATCAACGGAATCTGTCTGGCAGGCGAGGCTTTTGAGCAGCTTGCTGCCTATTTTGCGCAGGCGGATGAGCCTGTGGTGCTGGCGATGTACGGGGATCACATACCGGGTTTCACAAAGGAAATGCTCCAATTAATGGGGTTGGACGGCACGGATGCTGAGACACAGAGACGCCTTTATTCCGTGCCGGTGCTGATCTGGAGCAACTTTGACGCAGAGAGGATAAAGCCGGATGGCGAGAATGTGAATTATCTCCCGCAGATGCTGTTGGAGTACGCGGGGCTTCCGGATGCAGACATGACACTGATCCTCAGGCAGCAGAGAGAGGCTTTAAAAACCAATACCCGTGTGCGGACCGCAGATGGTCAGGGAAAAACGCTTGAGCTGTACGATGAGGGGCAGAGAGAGCTGGTGCGGCACTTTCAGGTGGTTGACTATGATATTTTGTTCGGCTCCGGCCCGCGCCGGGAGCGCGTATGGCTGCCCCACGGAACGTAAAGCAAAAAATCGTGGAAAAACTGTGAAATCTGAATAAAACCCCTTGTTAATTGATTAGGAATGTGATAAAATTAATAAAAAATTTAGATTTAGCATTAGGGAATATAAATTGCGCGTCGCAGGGAGACAGGGATGGCTATTCGCGGGAACAAAAAACGCCTAGGAGACATGTTGATAGAAGAGGGGCTGATCACGGAGGAACAGCTGCTCAAGGCTCTGCCCATCGCCAGAGAGAAGGGCAAGAAGATCGGTGAGACGCTTGTGGACATCGGCTTCACCACAGACGAGGCAATCATGCGCGCGCTGTCCAACCAGCTCTCCATCGATATTGTGGATCTGTCCGGCGTGCGGATTTCCGAGGAGATGACCGGGCTGGTCAACTCCAACATCCTGCGCAAGAACTGCATGGTTCCGCTGGGATATTTCCGCGGCAATTTCAACATCGTACAGGTCGCAATGGCCGACCCGATGGACATGGCTGCCATCGACGACTTCACCATCATCACAAATCTGCAGGTGGAGCCGGTGCTGGCGCTGCCCAACGAGATCATGATGACCCTCGACCGGTACTTCGGCGATGATGAGAACATGGAGGCCGCCCAGAAATACGCGGACCAGCGCCGCGCCATCGAGGAGGCGAGCCAGGACGACGAGTACAACGAGAGCGTCAACAACTCACCCATCGTCAAGATTGTAAACGCCATGATTGAGCAGGCCGCCAGACAGCGGGCCTCCGATATCCATATAGAGGCGCTGGAGCGCCATGTGCGCGTGCGGTTCCGCATCGACGGCGCGCTCTACGAGAAATTTACCTACGACATACACCTGCTGCCGGCGATCATCGCCCGCCTCAAGATCATCGGCGGGATGGATATCTCCGAGAAGCGCAAACCGCAGGACGGACGTATCACCTACGTGGTGGACCATGTGGAGTACGATATCCGAGCTTCTATACTTCCCACCGTCTACGGGGAAAAATGCGTTATGCGTCTCGCGCAGAAGAAGATGCTGACCAAGGACAAGAGCGAGCTGGGCTTCACTCCCGAGGAGATGAAGCAGTTCGATAATATCTTAAAGAACCCGAACGGGATCATCCTCGTCACGGGACCCACCGGAAGCGGAAAGTCCACCACACTGTACACTGCGCTGAGCGAGCTGAACAAGGAGGACGTGAACATCATCACCGTCGAGGATCCGGTGGAGGCAAATATTGACGGAATTAATCAGGTTCAGACCAACAACAAGGCGGATCTGACCTTTGCGTCGGCGCTGCGCTCCATTCTGCGTCAGGACCCGGACATCATCATGATCGGTGAGATCCGAGACACGGAGACCGCGCAGATCGCCGTTCAGGCGTCCATCACCGGACACCTTGTGGTGAGCACGCTGCATACCAACAGCTCCGCAGCAACTCTGACGCGACTGATGGACATGGGGATTGAGAGCTACCTGCTGGCGGATTCCATGGTGGGGGTCATCGCCCAGCGTCTGGTGCGAAGGCTCTGCCCCGCGTGCAAGAAGGAGCATGAGGCCACCGAAAACGAGAAGCGGCTGCTGGGCTGCGATGAGCTGTCACCCGTTACGATCTACGAGCCGTGTGGCTGCGAGCAGTGCGGCAACACCGGTTACCGGGGGCGAATCGGTGTGTACGAGATTATGACCATCACCCCGAAAATGCGCCATGTGATTTCAAACCACGGCTCGACCGAAGAAATCAAGGACACGGCCTTGTCCGAGGGCATGCACACGCTGAGGATGAGTTCCTCGGCCATGGTGCTCAAAGGGGTTACCTCCTTCTCTGAGATGATCAAGGTGTCCTTCGACAACGATACTGCAGACACGATGTAAGACGGAGATTGGCTATGGAATTACTGACAGGGGAATTGACCGCACAGTCAATCCTTGAATTTTCAAGCAAGCAACATGCGTCGGACATTCATCTGGCACCCATGGGACCGCTGATGATCCGCGTCGGTGGAGATCTGGTGGCGGTGTCGGACCACAATCTGTCCCCGCAGGAGACGGAAACCATCATCCGCCCGATGATGAGCGACGCGCAGTGGGAGGAATTAAACGAGATGGGCGAGCTGGACTTTGCCTATTCGTTTCCGGGATTTTCCCGGGTGCGTGTGAATGCGTTCCGGCAGAGGGGCACCTACGCAATGGCGATGCGAATCCTCTCCTTTGTGATTCCGACACCGAAGGAGCTGGGCATCCCGGCTTCGGTGGTGGGACTGACCAACCGCAAGAGAGGCCTTGTGCTTGTCACGGGAGCCACCGGAAGCGGCAAGTCCACTACCCTTGCGTCGCTGATTAACATCATCTCTGAGAAATACGCAAAGAATATCATCACACTGGAGGATCCGATTGAGTACCTCCACCAGCATAAAAAGGCCATTGTCAACCAGCGCGAGGTCGGAACCGACACCAAGAGCTACGCCAACGCACTGCGCGCCGCGCTCCGCCAGGATCCGGACGTGATCCTTGTGGGAGAGATGCGTGACCTTGAGACCATATCCATCGCCATCACGGCGGCGGAGACCGGACACCTTGTATTTTCGACCTTACATACCAACAGCACATCCGACGCAATCAACCGCGCCATAGATGTGTTCCCGCCGCACCAGCAGCAGCAGATCCGCATCCAGCTTGCGTCGGTGATCGAGGGCGTGATCGCCCAGCAGCTTCTTCCGATGGTGAGCGGCGGCCGTGTGGCGGCCTTCGAGGTACTGCTGGCCAACGCGGCGGTGCGGAACCTGATCCGCGAGGCGAAGGCCTTCCAGATCCCCTCCGTCATCCAGACCAGCAGGAAAGAGGGGATGCAGACCATGGATGACAATATCTACGAGCTCCTGATGGACCGGATGATCACAAAGGATACGGCAATCCAGTTTGCGCTGGATCAGCCTGCAATGATTGCAAAGACCGCACTGATTTTTTAAACCTACATATAATAAAGGGAGACCAACGTGCCAGAGTATGCTTACAAAGCCATAGACCAATTTGGCAAAGAGAAAAAGGGAACTATGAAGGTTGACACCATCGAGGCTGTCTACGACACGCTGCGCGTGAACGGGATGACGCCCATCGAGGTGGGGGAGGCGACTCTCTTCAACCGCGAGATCAACATCAGCATCGGCAATCCGATCAAGCCCCGGGATCTCTCCGTGTTCTGCCGCCAGTTCATCAGTATGATTGGCGCCGGTATCACCATCATTGACGCGCTGGATATGCTCTCGGAGCAGACGGAGAACAAGGTGCTTTCAAAGGCGCTGGGCGGTGTCAAGATGGAGATCGGAAAGGGCGAGACCTTATCCAACGCCATGGCAGGCTTCCCCAAGGTCTTCCCGGACATCATGGTGAAGATGATAGCGGCGGGCGAGGCCTCCGGCAAGCTGGAGATCGCGTTTGACCGGATGGGCGCCCATTTTGAGAAGAGCGCCAAGCTGAAAGCCATTCTGAAAAAAGCCGCAGTGTACCCGATCATGATCGGACTTCTGGCGGTGATTGTAATCATCGTCATGCTGACCTTCGTCATCCCGCGCTACTCCACGATGTTTGCCGATCTGGATACGGAGCTGCCGGCGCTGACAGTCATGGTGGTAAATGCAAGTAATTTTCTGATAAAAAAGTGGTATGTTGCAATTGCGGTGGTGGCCGCTGTCGTGGGAGGGTTTATGTTCTTTAAGAAGAGCCAGACCGGAAAGGTAGTCCTCTCGACGATCTCCCGGAAAGCGCCGATTTTCGGCAAGCTGACGGTCAAGAGCGCGGCGTCCAACTTTTCCCGGACACTAAGCACCCTGATCTACTCGGGACTTCCGATGGTGGAGGCGCTTGCCATCACCGCCGGAACCATGTCCAACCTGCAGTTTCGCAACAAGGTGGAGGAGGCCAGGGAGGAGGTCATGCGGGGAATCCCGCTCTCGGAGCCGCTGCTTAGGGATAAGCTCTTTCCGCCGATGATCGGGCACATGACAAGGATCGGGGAGGAGACGGGACAGCTTGAGGATATGCTGACCAAGATGGCGGATTACTACGACGAGGAGGTCGAGATGGCGACACAGACCGTGCTCGCCGCCATGGAGCCGATGATCATCATGCTGCTGGCAGGAATTGTCTGCGTGCTGCTGGGCTCCGTGCTTGCACCGATGCTTACACTGTACAATAGTTTGGATTCGCTGTAAGAGGGAGTTGAGTTATGAGAGAGAGAAAGGGAAAGAATCAGGGTTTTTCTCTGGTGGAGCTGATTGTTGTGGTCACCATCATGGCGGTGCTGATGGTGGTGCTGGCCCCGGCGATGCTTCGGTATGTGGAGAGAACCCGTGTCCAGAAGGATGAATCTGCGGTGGCAGAAGTCCTAAAGGTTACGGAACTGGCCTTGGCGGACGATAAATTATATACAGAGGCAGGCGGGGAGGACATCACCGTGAAGGTGCAGGACGATGTCGAGATCTCCGTGACCTGCGGCGCAGGGGCAAATCCGGGCGCTGCCAACGACTTGAAGCTGGACATTCAGGCAGCCATCGGGGAGAAGATCAAGTTCAGCTCCGCCACCTACCGGGGCAAGACCTTTACGATATACTTTGAGTACAATGACATTCGTCAGACCTATGTTGCCAGACCGAGCGCCGCCAACGCGTCACTCAAGTGGACGGTTTCTTAAATCCTGAATTAAAATTTCGCCGATAGGGCGGCGGAGTTTTAAGATAAATGTTACATAACAATTTAAAAGTTAAAAAAGGAGAGTAAAGCTATGAAAGAAATGAAGACAAACAACAAAGGTTTCTCGCTCGTTGAGCTGATCGTTGTAGTTGCGATCATGGCAGTGCTGATGGTAGTGCTGGCTCCGGCAATGCTCCGCTATGTGGAGAAGACCAGGGTTCAGAAGGATGATTCCGCTGCATCTGAGGTATTGAAAGCCGTAGAGCTTGCGCTTGCGGATGAGCCGATCTATGAGGAGGCAAAGGGCGGCGATATCACGGTTACAATCACGGGATCTAGCGGAGCCCTCGGTTTTAACAATGCTGCTGGTGCTACCGCTCTGCTGGAGAAAGAGGTCAAGGCTACCGTAGGAGACACAATTAAGATCACCTCGAAAGATCGCGGCGGCAAAACCTGCACGATCAAGGCAGAATACAGCTCTACCCGTCAGACATATGTTGTTAAGTTTGATGATGCCGCTGGTACCGTCAACGGCTGGAAATAATATGTAATGAATTTGGGCATGGGGCGGAATGTTCCGCCCCGCA
>JAFLRQ010000006.1:7536-31973 GCA_022511395.1 Agathobacter sp.
CAGACGGTTTGAGAGAGTCACATCCATCCCTACTATGGATGTGAGATGAGAAAGGACGCCGCAGCCATGTTGTCGGAGACAATCATTTTTTCGCTGATATTTTTTGTGTTTGGCGCAGTCATTGGGAGCTTTCTGAATGTATGTATCCTTCGCATACCGGAAAAGCAGTCCGTTGTGACCGAGCGCTCGCACTGTATGCACTGCGGCTATAAGCTCGGCTGGTACGACATGATTCCGATTGCCAGCTGGCTGGCGCTGCGTGGCAGATGCCGCAAATGCGGCACGAGGATTTCCGCGCAGTATCCACTCATAGAGACTGCCGGAGGTATCCTTTTTGTCACGGTCTTTCTGGTCTGCGGCATGCAGTGGACAAGTGTGGTCTACTGCCTGCTGGGGTCGGCGCTTCTGGTGCTGACAGTCATTGATTGGAGAACTTATGAGATTCCGCTTGGAATCAATGTGATGATACTGATGCTGGGACTGATTCATATGTGGCTGGACTATCAGAACTGGCTTGCTTATGTAATCGGTCTCTTTGTCATCAGTATACCCTTGGAGCTGATCCTTTTGATCAGCAGGGGCAGGGCCATTGGCGGCGGGGACGTCAAGCTGATGGCGGCGGCGGGACTTCTGCTGGGATGGCAGAAAATTATTCTCGCGTTTTTGATCGGCTGTATTGCCGGAGCAGTGATCCATCTGATCCGCATGAAGGTTTCCCACGCGGAGCGCATGCTTGCCATGGGACCGTACTTATCCTGCGGCATTATGCTGTCCGCCCTGTGGGGGGACGCATGGATACAGATGTATCTGTCTTACTTTTGACCAAAACGATGCCGGGATTCATCCGCTGGCATCTTAGCATATAAAATGATGGTACAGACGTTGAATTTGGAGAAAACATGGCTGGAAGAGTACTGAGTATTGAGGTGGAACAGAGTGTGACCCGTGTGGTGGAGATGGATTACGGGGTGAAAAGCCCAAGGATCTACAATGCGTTTTCCTTTGAGACTCCGCCCGGCACCTTAAACGAGGAGGGCATGACCGTAAACGACAGCATTGTCGGGCTTATGCGGCAGGGACTGACCCAGAACGGCATTCACACCAACAAGGCGATTTTTGCCCTCGCCTCGTCGCGGATCGCAAGCAAGGAAGTGATGATCCCGACGGTGAAGGACAACAAGATCAAGCAGGTGCTGCTTGCGAACTCCAAGGAATATTTTCCGGTGGATCTCTCGCAGTATGAGCTGGTTTACCGTATTATGGAGCGCATGAAGGAGGAGAAGCAGTTAAAGCTCATGGTGTTTGCCGTGCCCCGCGCGCTTCTCATGTCCTGCCAGCAGCTTGCAAAGGCGTGGGGCTTTCAGCTTGTCGGCGTGGACTACAGCGGAAACAGCATCCATCAGGCCATGATGCGCACCATGAACCCGGCGCTCGCCGTCACGGTCTGTGTGGAGGACCGCTACTCCATGCTCACCATTGTGAAGGACGGAAAGGTGGATTTCCAGCGCCCCATCAGCTACGGAATTGACGATGCGGTTGAGATTGTCCGCACCGGAGGGCGTGCGGGCGGCGGCACGGAGTACGGAAGCCCGGAGGAGCCGGAGCGGCTCTCGGGAATGTCCTATCTGGAAGCATTTGAGAGGCTGCGCAGCGGCAGCTATGTGAATAAGCGGCTTGGGGAGGAGGAATCGTCCAAGGCAGTGGATGACTGGGACGACGATGTGGAGGATCCGGGCACCTCGGGGATCCGCGCAAAGGTCACGGCGGAATTTGAACTGCTGATCGGCAGCCTCTCCCGAGTGTTTGACTACTATGTCTCGCGCAATTCCGACACGGAGATTGAGGAGATACGGCTGACCGGCCTTGGGGCGGGCTGTCAGGGGCTTGACAGGCTCCTCTCCAACGAGCTGGGTGTGGCGGTCACAGTGCTCAAGGACAGCAGGATCGGCCTGAGCCGCAACCTGCTGCGCAATAAGTTTAAGCTTGCGGAGTATTTCATTGCGGTGGGCGCGACCTATGAGCCGCTGAACTTTGAGCTGGCGTCAGGGGGGCAGAAGACTTCCTCGAAGGCAAACGATTCCTTTGCGCTCCCGCTCCTTGTACTGGTGGGCGGCCTTGCTCTCTCCGGCGTCATTCTCGGCCTGGAGTTTATGAATGTAATGAACCTTACGCAGGACAACCAGGCGATGGTTGACGATATTAAGAGAAAGCTTCCTGCGGTGGAGGTGTACAACAAGTTTTTGATCCAGAGGAAGACTGCGGACGGACTCCGCGCGGCGGACCGCAATTCGGATGTGCCAAACGACCTGTTTTTACGGTTCCTCGCGGACTTGGAGGCGCATATGCCCTCCGATATGATCATTGACACCCTGAGTGTCTCGGAGGACACCATGACGATATCGTCGCTCTGTATGTCCAAGGAGTCCGCGGCGGAGGCGCTCATGCAGATGAGGTCCTTTGACACACTTCTGCGGGTGGTATCCACAGAGCTGACCGAGGAGGACACCGAGGCCATCCCGATGTGGCGCTTGGAGGTTTCGCTTACCTATCAGGATCTGAGGGTTGTGGAGGCTATGGATCAGGCGGCCGCGGAGAGCGACGCAGACACAGAGGATACGGAGAGCACCGAAAACGCCGAGGGCGGCGAAGGCTCAGAGGCAGCAGAGTAGGAGGCGGACGCTATGAAGGAATCAAATTCAAACACAAGAGCGGCGCTCAAGCTGCTAGTTGGCTTACTGGGAGCGCTGGCCTTTCTGGTTTCCTATTTTCTGGTGCTTCCGAAGCTGCAGGCACAGACGGAGGAGCTGGAGAAGGAGAATGAAATCTTAAAGGAACAGCAGCGGGTGGTCACCGACCTCGCCTTAAATGAGGATACTTACGGGGCGCAGACAAAGCTCTACGAGAAGGAGATTGCGGACATCATCGAGAAATACCCGGCGTACATCCTCGAGGAGGACGTAATCCTCTTTGCGCGGGAGCTGGAGGCGGGAGAGGGAATCTTTGTCGTGCCGATGATCGGGATGAGCCCGGCGAACCTTCTGTACGCGATGAACGCGCAGCTGCCCGCCCCGGGTACAGAGGAGACAGAGACCCCGCAGAAGGGCGGCGTGGATCTGGGGATTCTGGACGAGAGCGCAATTGTCTGCCCGGACTACAACCTCTTCAGTGTGACGGCGAACTATGATTTCGAGACAGACTACAGGAGCATGAAGCTTGCCTTTGCGCAGATCCTGTCAGATGCGGATAAGCGCAATGTGCCGGCGATGTCCCTGTCGAGGGATGAGAATACGGGGATTATCCTTGGAAATATGGATGTCAACCTCTACTACATGACAAACACCGGAAAGATCTACCACAAGCCGGATCCGGGCGTGATTGTCAAGGGAAACGACAACCCATTCGGCACGCTGAATCTGCCGACTCTGGATGATTTGAAAGATCTGATTGATGATATTAGAGAGGATTTGACTGAAGACCTGACCTGATCCGGGTATCCGGAGGTTTGAGGAGAGGAGGGGAAGCCTATGCGCAGGAACTGTGCCGCAGGCAGACGAAAACCGAACAATGGAGGGTTCACGCTGTTTGAACTGCTGGTTGCGGCCCTGATTGTCGCCGTGATTCTCATTCCGTTTATGAGCAGCTTTGTGACCGCCGCGCGGACGAACCGGCGCGCCAAGCGTGTCCTTGAGGCGACAACGGCGGGACAGAATGTCTTTGAGGAGCTCAAGGCGATGAGCGCTGCGGATTTCATGCCGGCCGCCTCAAGGGAGGACACCGGCGTGACGGACGCGGAGGGCAATACCATCTACAGGCTGACCTCGGAGGTCACCCGCTCGGTGAACGGGCGCAGCTTTAAGGTCAAGGTGACGCTTGACCCGAAGGGCTACACGACGCAGAGCGGCAATGCCGGCGCAGCCACGGACTACAACAGCGCGCTCTGGGCGCAGCTCTCGAGCCTCTCAAAGACGGAGAACGCCTTTCTTCTCATGAAGGCGGGCGACGAGCTGAACGCCGCGCAGGAGATTGCGTTCCAGCTTCCGCCGGAATCCGGCGTGGACGCGGACACTGTGCGCGACGGCTTGAAGCGCGATATTACAATCAGTGTCTCCCATACGGCGAGCACAGGACACTCTGTCGTGAAGGCGAGCGTGACCTACACGTTCCGATACGACGGGGATGACTACACCTACCTTGCGATGGACTCGCAGGAGATTTTCAACAATGGGACGGAGCTTGCAAACACGCTGACCAATGTCTTTGTCTGCTACACGCCGATGTACAACAACGGCGGGAGAACGAGCCCGACGGAGACCCTGACCTTTGAGAACCACGGAAGCTATCCGGTGGGCCTGTATCTGGTCAAGCAGGAGGCAAGCGCGAACGCATGGCAGCAGAGCCGCTATTCCCTCGGTGTCAAAATTGAGGAGGGCAGCCGGAATGTGAGTGATGCCTCAGGAAATCTGATCTGTATCACGCCGCTGGCGACCAACCTTGAGTACGACAAAGTGACGCCCGCCGGAAGCGAGCTGCAGCTGTCCTACTCGGGCAACTCGCTGCCTCTGGGGAAGACGGCCGCGGACCTTGTGGATCTCTCGGCGGGAACCGATGGGCTGGGGCGCGGCAAGGCGGCGCTTCGAATATATGATGTGAAGCTTGAGGTTTATGATGCGAATCCGGGAGGGAACAATGAATTGCTCACGACATTGGAAGGAACGAAAATGGAATAGGTTTTTCAAAGACAACCGGGGTTCCTCGCTTGCGCTGGTCATGACCATCATGGCGGTGGTCGGAATCCTTGGAGCGGTGCTGCTCTCGGTCTCTCTGGTGACTTTTCGAATGAAGGAGACCTACATGGCGTCGCAGAAGAACTTTTACGACGCGGAGAGCGTGATGGATGCCATCTATGTGGGCTTGCAGCAGGATGTGGCGGCGGCGGCGGGAAATGCCTACTCGTGGACGCTGCAGAATTACAGCGACGCGGACGAGGAGACCAGGCGGGCGAACTATATTGACCGCTTTGAGCAGGTGCTGCTGTCGAAGCTGAATCCGGCGGGAGGCGCGTATGTGAGGCAGTATGACATTGACCATCTGCGGTCGCTTGTGCCGGACGAGGTGAAGGATGCCGCGAAGAACGGGAATTCGACGGATGTCCCGCTGATCTCCTCTGTGGACGGCCTATGCGCGTTAAACCAGAACCCGGACGAGGGCAGCTTCACCATCCGGAATCTTCTGGTGCGCTTTGTGGATGACCGGGAGTATATGACGGAAATCCGGACGGATATTATTCTGGCCTGCCCGAAGATTGACTTTACGCAGAAAGGGTCGGAGCCGATGGAGCTGACCGGCTATGCGTTTATTGCGAACCGGCAGACCGTGGCGAGAGGCGGCCTGATCCAGGTGACCGGCAACGCCTATCTCGGAAACGAGGGGACGAACTTTTCTACCTGCACTGTGAACTTCAACCCGACGTCGGTCAACGGCGGCGGCAAGCTGGTTACGGCGGGACAGCTCTATGTGCGCAACGGCGCGTCCGTCTCCGTGGGACAGGGGCACAGCTTCTGGGCGCACGAGGTCTATGCGGACTCCGCGGCGAATGTTTCTTTAAACGGAACTACTTTTTTGAACGACGATCTGGTGATTGCGAACCCTCTGGGGAGGAGCAGTGTCAATGTGAACTTGAGCGGCAGGTTTTACGCCTACGGCAATTCCTTCACGGCGCAGAGCGCCGATGTGTTTATGCTGAATGCGGATCTTCTGACGGACCTGCGGACACATCCCGCCAATTATTCCAGCGCGGTGCTGATCAACGGGCGCAATGCGGTTTTGGATATGAGCGGGCTGGAGGATCTGATCATTGCAGGCAACGCATATGTGGCGACGGAGAGCAGCAACGCCCCCACCAACACGGATGTGCTGATGGGCGACTCCATCTCCTTGAAGGCGAGCCAGAGGGCGTATCTGGTGCCGGCGCAGTACATAGCTCCCTACTGTGTACACGGTGGGATGAACCCGATTTCGGCGGACGATTACAGCGACCTGCAGGTGGAAATCTGTGAGGCGCTGGGCTATACGGATGTGCTCCAGATTCAGGATATGGACTATCTGCGCGGCTCCTTGAGCTCGGAGATTGCGATTCCGGCGGAGCTGGACAGATATCATGTGAAGGGAATTCAGAGGGAAGTGCACAGCGTTCTGACGGATCACGGCGCGGTCAATATGATTTACTTTTTCCTGAAATTTGATTCGGAAGCGGACGCGATGAATTTCGGCGACAGCTACTACGCGAAGGAGAAGAATCTGTCTGCGATGCAGGTGCGCGTGGACGCGGAGCACTACAACACAAAGATTTCCTACCCGTCTGCGATGTACAATGAGATGAACAATCCGGCGGGCGCAATCAGTGACTTTACCTTCTACTATAACGGCAGCGTGCTTGTGCCCAGCGACAACCGGGCGAACACAAAGTTTGTGAGCGGGCAGTGTACGAGAATTTCCGATCTCTCCAGCCAGACCCTCGCTGCCAAGGCGCGCGGCTACCAGAATACCTTTGCGGCGCTCACGCATGCGCTTGTGACGGACTATTCGCTCCTCACCCCGGCGCAGCGGACCAATGAGATTTACACGAATCTGGTGAATCCCATGACTGGGTACTCGGGCGCGGACGCCGGAAAAAATATTGATCCGGGCACAAAGCGGGTGTTCAGCACCGGAACCGCCGGGATTGCGGATGACTCGCAGATGTGCGCGGTGGTGGTCAACGGCGATTACACGCTGACCGGCTCGGGGGATGACGCCTATGAGACTTACCGCTCGGAGACTCTGCCGCTGCATCTGGTGATTGCCTCAGGCAATGTCACAGTGGACTGCAATTTCCGCGGCCTCATTATTGCGGGCGGAGATGTGACCTTTACAAGCAAGGGAATTACGGTTGCCGCGGACAGCAATCTTGCACAGCAGGCGCTCAGGATTCCGGACGCCAACGGGGTCACTCCGGTGGAATATCTGGTGAACGGAAAGAGCAGTATGGCGGACACCGGCGGGGCCGGAGGCACCACTTACGGACAGATTAACTATGCGGATTATGTGATCTATCTTAACTGGACGAAACAGTAACGGGGGGATTGCTTTGAAAAAAAACGCTGGCTTTTCTCTAATTGAATTGATTGTGACGGTCGCGATTATGGGGATTCTTTCCGCGGGTGTTGTGACGATTGTGCTTTCCAGATCAAACTGGGAAGTAAAAAAGGCGTCGAAGGAGGTCAGTGCGGCACTGTCTGAGACGCGGGCACAGGCGCTCTCTCGCGCAAACGCGTGGATGCAGATCAAGTACGACAGCGCCAAGGGCTATGTGATCTCGACCTCCTACAGCGGCGATGTGACGCTTGGAAAGTCGTGCACCGTCAGCTACGGGGTGCGCGGGGACAGCTCGACGCAGCAGATTGACGGCTCGCATCCGTTTATTTTGAGCTATGACCGGGCCAGCGGGGCGTTTCTTCCGGTGATCGGGTCCGTGTCCACCAGCACGGCGGACGACGGTTCCAGACTCGCCACCTACAATTATCTTGCGGGTGACCCCTTATGCGAGAAGATCACGATCGTGGCGGGAAACAACATTGGATACGAGCTGACGCTTTATCCGGAGACCGGAAAGCATGAACTGATTAAAAAATGAGATGAGGGCTGATGACGGTGAAGAGTGTGAGAGCAGAGCGAAAACTGAATAACCGGGGATTTACGCTGGTGGAGCTGCTGGTGGCGATGGCGATTCTTGCCATTGTGGTCGGTGCGGCGCTGGGCTTTTTGGCGCATGCCATGGGGGCGTTCAACCGCAGCAGCCGGGAGTCCAATCTGCAGAATGAGGCCCAGCTCACGATGACGCGCCTGCAGTCCATGGTGGTGAACGCGAGCCACGGAGTCAGCGTGGTTGACCCGCGCATCAACCCCGATCCGGACGCGGTACCTGCTCTGGCCGGAAACGACCTCTATGTCTACAACCGCGAGGAGACAGACGCGGGAGTGGGCAGCTACAAGACGGGCGATTACCGGATTACGCATATTTTCAGGAGCGGCACCAAGCTCATGTACGCTTCCATCCAATACAGCCTTGACGCCTCCGGCTCGTCCTCTCTGAGTGTGGAGAGCACGCCGATGGTGCTGGCTGATTTTGTGGACAATTTTACCGTGGATTTGAGCCAATTCCGGCAGAATCATTCCGTCGGAGTCCGCGTGGATTTCAGGAATCAGGATAAAACCTACACGACAGAGAATATGTTTTACCTCCGCAACCGGATCTCAGACAATCCCATCGGCGGTGCGGACGATTACTTTAAGGCGGACGCTGCGGCGGACCAGTCCAACATTATCACGGCGCTGAATATCAGTCCGGCCGATACTTATATGTGGCAGGGAAGCTCACTTGCAAGCCCGTTTACCGTGACCGCCATTATCAACGGGGTGGAGCATACGGGGGCGCGCGTGGTGTGGAACATCACGGCTCCCGCAGGCGTGAACGCGACCGTCAACCGCTCCTCGGGAAATGTGCGCGCAGAGAGCGATGTGACCGGCGATCTGACGGTGGAGGCGACTGCGGTGAACAGCATCAATTCGGCGGGAAACAACGCCAGCGGCTATGTCAGCGCCACCGCGACGGTGCATGTGAAGTCCTTTGAGAATGTCAGCCTGACGAATCCCATACCGCTGTCCGAGGACGACCATACCATCTATGAGGCGATCTTCACGGTGATCGGCGGCAATCTGCAGAAGGATGTGGATATGGCGGATGTCCCGTTTGTCGATGTCGGCAGCACGGTGAGCGCCACCTTTGAGCCGTTAAAGGATTCCAGCGGCCCGTCGGGACTGCGCTGGAAGGTCATTATCCGCCGTCCGGCGAAATACAAGGATAAGGATTACTCGCTGGTTGTGGGCTATAAGCTGAACGGAAAGACCAAGACCACCAGACTGGACGGTATCCGCTTCACGCCGACAACCCAGGAGGAGAATATGGAGGTTGCCACGGTGCGGCTCTGGGATGAGAGCGCGGGCGTGGCATACACAATGGACAGCTACAACAGTGTCGCAGCTATGCGCGGAGACAGGAAGCTGCTCCAGCTCCAGGTACAGTACGGCGGCACAGGAATATGGGATATTGTGGACCCGCACGACTGGAGCCTTGCGGTTGACAACGACAACATCTCGGTGACGGCGCGCGGGCAGGGCTATGAGCTCGGTCTGGATGTGAAGGATTACGTGAAAAATGTCACCGTGTCTCTCTCCAGCAGCTACACGGACGTTAAGACCGGCGGCGAGGCGGCTGGTCCCGGCCTGCAGCTGGCGTTTTCGCCGGTGCGCATCCGACTTTCCGGCGTGACCGGAACCTATCAGACGAAATTCCCGGTGACCAGAGGGGGCACACAGGCGCTTTCCTTTGTCATCGACAATCTTGCGGGCGCACAGGTGTGCCTGCTGGATACAGGCGATGCCAGCGACCGGAACGCAATGAATGTCGCGGTCAACGGAAGGAACGCATCTATTGATGTCGCCAGAAACCTGATGACGACGAAGACCTTTTCCTTTGGTGTCCGCACGGCGTCCGGGGAACAGCTTCCGGACAGTGTGTGCGTGAAGCTCTCGTTTGTACCGAACGAGGCGAATGTGTTCGATGCCACCGGCGGGTCGGCAAACCTCTTCCTGCCGAGGGCGACGGATCTCACGAGCTACAGCGGCGAGATTGCGTCACCGGGCTCGGACGGCGAGCAGGCACTTTTGTACACGGCGGACGGCAGGCAGGTTGTCTACACGATGGAGGCAAGCAAGTATTATATTACCTATAACGGTGTGAAATATGTTTACGACACGACTTGGAGAGGCTGGATTCCTGTAACCTAGCAGCCGGTGAAAAAGGGGTGGTGAGTATGAATCGAAAAAAAGTTACCATTATTACATCAGTAGTTCTCGGCATATGTCTGCTGGGCGGCCTGATCTATCAGGGCACCCGGTACAGGGCGAGCAATTTCAGCACGGTGCATGCTGCCGATATTCGGCCGAAGAATCTGAGTGAGGAGCTTGGAACGGCGGAGAACCCGTTCACGGTTCTGGAGATTGTGCCAAGCCACGAGGAGGCGCAGATCGGGTACTTCATCCCGGGCTGCGAGCCGGTGGACATGGAGAAGGCAAAATATAACATGAATGTCAAGGGCGAGTTTACCAGCACGCTGAGCGATGTCTATGACATCAGTGACAAGAGAGAGTACGCCTTTTATGACCAGATTCCGGAGAATTCGAATATTCCGGTGGATGCAAATGCCAATGCCGTCTTCAAGACGCGCACGGATCTGTCCTACACCACGACTTACCTGAATTACGGTATGTGGCGGAGTGTATGGGATACGGGCTATTCCCAGAAGGGCGACTGGGTCGCACAGGCGGGCGGCGGTTTTAATAAGAACAACTGGAACTCGGATTATTCCTACGTGGGAGTCGGCCAGGGTGAGTATGCGTGGGTTCCCTCGGAGGACGGAGCATCCGTGCGAAAGCAGGGCAACGGCGACCTGTTTGCCTACGATTATATTGAGTATAAGCACAAAGATGTGTTTATTCAGGCGGCGTTCCAGGGGTCGGATTCCTCCTTCTTTGAATCGCAGGTGATTACGATGACTCCTGCGGAGCTGGAGCAGCATCTGGAGCTTATAGACATTGCGGATCTGATCACGATCCATCCCGGTTCCGGAAACTATTCCGGCCTTGCACGCATCTACAATGAGCTGAATACAAACGGCGACCACATGGATTCTATCCCGAACACGCCGCCGTCCTTCTGGGATCCCGGCTGTGACCTGACCTACAGTGAGGTCATGCGGATTACGGAGCGCATGGCAAGCGACGAGCCGGCCGCTCTGATGCTGGATAAGGCGAATATGTTTGCCTCTGACGACGCGAAAAAGGAATACAATGTACATAAGCTTTTGTATATGGTGCTGACCTTCAAGCCGGAAGTGTTCTGGAGCACGTTTAAGGATTACTTAAAGCCCTACACCGGGGCGGACGGCACGGCGAAGGTGGAGTACACCAAGGGCGACAAGAGCGGAAAATATCCTGCCTACCGTTTCTGGGGAGTGACCTACGACTGTGACAAGTGGAGCTATGGCGGGACGAACTTTTCTTCGGCAACCAATCCGTTCCTGTTTGACCCGAGAACCGGGGCGTGCCTGATTGACGATATCCGCTACTACAATATCAACGGCGGCGGCTACGACATTTTTGACAAGATTTTCACCTTCCACGGCGACCAGTCGGGTCTGCAGCAGCTCTTAAGCGGCGGCTCCATCAAGAAGACCGGCATGGAGGAGGAGGGACTGTTTGCGAAGAACAGTACCAGCGACGCCTTTGTGGATGACCACGAGGACTCGGATTCCATGACAAACATGGAGGCGGTAGAGTTTATTCTCGGGCGCGCATCCTACACGCCGAAGCTGAGGATTCTGGAGATCCAGCCCTGTGACGAGTTCATCTACGGCTCGGAGGGGTGGAAGGAGTACTATCAGGCGCTCTTCCCGTGGTATCATCCCAAGACGAAGGAGGAGAGCTGGCTGGATGACAGGACGCTGATCACCATCACGACGATGCCGACCTGGGAGTTTATCGGCAGCACCGGGCGCTACGACTACGATGAGAAGGACGAAAACGGAAATGTCAAGACCCTCACCTCGGACAGCTCGGACGACCTGCTCTCGAAATATGATCTGATTATTATCGGCTCGAATCAGGACGCGTCCAACGGCGCCAACGGATACAACGAGTACACCAACGCAAGGTCGGAGAACCGGCTGGATCTGGGTAATCTGATCTATACCTCCATCGGCGGAACCTTCTCGAACGGGGAGATGACAGAAAGCATGAACAACGCTTCCCTGACGGAGGTCATGGACATACGGCATCCGGGCAATGACATTACCCTGAAGAAGCTGCTGGAGCTGCAGGATTTCCTGCGTGCCGGCAAGCCGATTGTGGCTGACGACGGGCTCTACACGGCCGAGGGCAAGGTGGATACGGCGAAGGTGGATAAGAGCTCCAAGATTTATGATCTTCTGACGTGGAACAAGACGGGAAGCGAGAACATCTTTATCCACGACAAGATCAAGAGCGCGACGATGAAGCGTCTGATCTCGCAGAACATCTGCCGTCTTGAGTTTTATGAGGAGGGATATCCGCTTCCCTACAACTACACAAAGACAAACCAGACTTATTTCATTGACCCGTCGAACCCGGGAGCTACCTCCACGGCGGAGGGAGTGATCACAAGGGAGATTGGGCGCAATGAGTACGATGCCAACGGCAATCCGATTTTATCGTTCCACTTCTTCATTCGGGGAAAGGCGAGCGATACCTATAATGTATTATTAAATCTTGATTTAAATGGAGACGGCGTTTTCTCCGGCTCGTTGAAGGAGTACGCGGAGGTGGACAATATGAACGCCGCAACCGGAGGGCATGCGAGCTACGATACGTCCGAGAAGGCGCTCAAGCTGGAGATTTACGATGCGTCCGGCGCACATCTGGGCACTACGGACCCGCAGGGCTTAAACGGTTACAGGCTGAAAGCCAACACGGAGTACAAGGCGACCTACAAGCTGGCGTCCAACCAGCAGGGCATGATTCCGTGGAAGCTGGAGGTGCAGTCCGGCGAGAACAAGCACCGCCGTTCGAGCGCGGTTGGCTACACGGTGGTCAGCGGCAAGAGCAAGGCTCCGATCCATGTCCTGCAGATGAACCTGCAGCCGGATATAAAAAATAACAGCTCCGTGACCAGCAGTATCTACGGGCAGGATCACAACTTTACGGCGTTCACTGCGGACTCCATCGTGGTGAAGCCCGGGGAGGATTATGACGCCTTTGACCGCAGAAATCCGGACGGGGAGCCGGAGGTCACGACCGAGAGGCTGTTTGCAAACGACGGGACGGGCATGAACGAGTACCAGCGCCAGACCGTTGCAAAGTTTAAGACTTACATTGCTCCGGTGGAGGAATTCTCCGTGGATATCCAGTTCATGTTCAACAGCGACTGGTACCAGCTCTTTGGAACCGATGCGGCCTCCGGGGATGATTACGAGAAGGCGCTCAACAACTGGAAGGATTTCCTTGCGGACTACGATATGCTGGTGTTCGGTTTTGTGGACGGCAACCGCTTTACAAACAACGCTGTATTTGTGGAGGGCGTGAAGGATTTTGTCGCTCAGGGCAAGAGTATGATTTTGAGCCACGATACGGTTATCGGTTCCAATGAATCGGCTTACGGAGAGTACAGCTCTTGGCTTAGGTCTGTGTCCGGCCAGCGGCGCAGCTACTACAACAAGAGGACAGACGGAACCTATGAGAAGTCCTACACAGAGGTGCAGGCGAACGGCAAGACCATCAGCTTTACCTCGGACTTCCTCAAAAACCACGGCTGGTATCAGAATTATCTCGACAGGCTGACGGCGGCTGTGGACGGCGAGACGGTGGATGCGAAGTTCCACAATACGCTGGTCAATGAGTGGCCGGACAATGACAGCTACCTGACCATCTGTGCGCAGGCCACGAATTTTGCATCCGGCTCGGTTGGAGTGACGGAGCGGGTGACCAAGAACGGGGCGGTCAACAATCTGGTGTGGGAGCATCCGTTCTCCCGGCAGACCACGTTTGTGAAGCTGACCAACAACGGACAGATCACGACCTACCCCTACAAGCTTGGGGATGTGATCGAGGTGCTCTCCACCCATACACAGTACTATCAGCTGGATCTGGAGTACCAGCAGTTCGGCGATGTGAACGTGTGGTTTAACCTCTCAGACATTCATGATTCCGATGTGCAGAAATACTGTGCAGAGAAGGGCATAACCGGCACAGACGATCAGAGGCTGGTCAATATGTATTCCGCAAAGGATCAGGACAGCAGGAACAGCTTCTACATTTACAATAAGGGAAATATCACCTACACGGGTTCCGGACACGGCGAGGGATTTTACGGCCAGAACAACGCGCAGATGACAGACGACGAGGTGAAGCTGTTTGTCAACACGATGATTGCGGCGTACCGCCAGCCTGAGTCGAGGCCCTATGCGGTGATCGACAATGCGGACGCGACAACGGCGGACGGCATGGGCGTGTTCTATCTGGATTACGACGGCGACCGCTATGATACGGATCCGGGTGATGCGGAGGAGACCGCGGAAGCAGGCGAGAGTCCGTTACCGCTTTACGGCGCTCCCGCAGGGGATAAGAAGAACGGTCTGGACGGCCGTGTCATAACAATTAACGGTGTGGTACGTGTGGGAATTGAGTTCTCGATACACGATATTTCCGCCCTGAGTGAGTTATCAGATAAGGAATACTTTATCCGGCTGTCGCACGAAGGGAAGCTGATGACGGCGAGCGAGGTGGTTGTCCGCAAATTAAACCGCGATGCGGCCGGAAACGTGACGGAGTCGGAGATCACTCAATTGGGCACAGCGGATCGGCCGTATTATCAGGTGAATGCGTCTGACGCGGGCGTGAGCTATATCATGTATGTCCCCTACGAGCACGTGACGGATGACAACGGCATCGCCAAGTACACGGTAGGCACATACGCGACCTACACAAAGAGCGGGAGGTCTGTGACCACCACAACCTCCAACACGGATGCGCAGGTAATGCTCATGCCGCTCTTTGAACTAAATTAATCTATAAGAGGAATGGGTCCGGCGCAGGCCGGACTCATCCTATCATGGAGAAAATATTACTCATGTGTGCAAAACTAATCAAGAAACCGGCTGTGAAGAAAAAGACGATCCGATGGAGCAGGGCAGTGAAGGGGGTTGATACAAAGTTGTCCTATAAGGAATATGAACCCTTATCGCTGCTTCAGAATATTGGGCTGACTTTTTTAAAACAGATTGGGAAGAAGCCGATTGAGCTCCTGTTTGACATCGACAAAAATCTTCCCGCAAAGCTGGTCGGGGATGAACTGCACCTTGGCCAGATCCTCTCCCATATTGTGAACCATGCGATTCAAAATACGGACGAGGGCTATGTCAGGCTTACGCTGGGCTTTAAGGAGCTGCAGGAGGGGCACTGCAGGCTTTCTGTCTCGGTGCAGGACAGCGGGGCCGGCATCCGCAGGGAGGAGCTGAAGAGCGCGAGTCTTGCGGCCGCGAAAACTTTGATTGAGCGGATGGGCGGAGGCTTTCGCGTGGAGTCACAGCACGACGGTGGGACCAAGGTCTCGTTTTACGTGATGCAGGATTTGGTACAGCCGTACCAGCCGGCGGTGGAGCTGGAGGAGTTTAGGGGGCGGAGAGTGTATGCCTGCCTAAAGAGCCCGCGCCTTCTCGAGATCCTGCAGGGGCTTGTGAGCACCTACGGGCTTGAGTATGTGGCGGATCCGACGCTGGATGACCCGATTGATTATATTTTTGTGGATTTCTCGACATTTCGCTCGAAGACGGGCCGGCGCATCCAGCAGCTCAAGGAGCTTGGTGCGCGGGTGATTATTTTACAGAACCCCATGGAGGGCAGCCATCGGAGGAGGGACGAATTGTTCTGCAGCCTGCCGCTTTACACGGCGTCCTTTGCCGGAGCGCTGCGCGGGGATGACGCGGCGGCGCGGGAGCCGTCGATGCTTCGTTCCGATGCCGCGCCTGCGTCAGCGTCCGCTGCGGTCCGGGGTGGGATCAATTCTGCGGCGTCAGAGGTGCCCGCGTGTCTGCGCTTGGCGCAGGAGAGAGAAGCTGTCGTGCCGGATCCATTGCCGGAGATTCCCGGTGTCGATGTAGAAAAGGGAATCGCATATTGTCAGAGCTATCATTTCCTGTGTGAAATGTTTGGAGATTTTGTTGAGCGGATAGAAGAAAAAAGTGAGCATATCCAGAATCTGCTCGACTGTGAGGACTACAAAAATTACACCGCAGAGGTACACGGCCTGAAAGGAATCTGTCGAATGATCGGGGCGAGTTCGCTGGTCAATGAGCTCTCGGAGCTTGAGAAGCTTGGCAGGGCAGAGGATCTGGGTGCCCTGAAATTGCGTACTTCAGAGGTCTTACAACACTATCGTGAGACGGGAGATGCTGTAAATAAACATATAAGCTAAAAAGAATAATCAAGATATAATAATGCATGATATCTCATATGTGGGCTTGAGGATTAAATCATAATTTTATATTAACTGACCCATGTCTGGAAATGGATTGGAGATTATCTTAACATGATTTAAGATCTATCGACGAGTTCTGACAAAATGCTCTTGGTCAAATAGTTTAAGTTAGCCTTGACTTTATTTGACAGTTGGAGGCTAAATATGGGAAAGTTAAATGTCGCAATTGCTGATGACAACGAGGCAATATTGAAGTTATTGTGTGATATTGTATCGAGTGATGAGGAACTGCAGGTGATTGGAACTGCAAAAGATGGTGAAGAAGCGTACCACGTGATAAAAGAGAAGGAACCGGATGTCGTCCTTTTGGACATTGTCATGCCAAAGCTTGACGGGCTTGGAGTGCTTGAGCGCCTGAGAGCGGACACTTCCATCAAGAAGCAGCCGTCCGTGCTGGTGATCAGTGCCATCGGCAGCGAGAAAGTCACAGAGGATGCCTTCAACAAGGGTGCGGATTACTATATCATGAAGCCGTTTGACGGAAGGTCTGTTTTGGACCGGATCAAGCAGGCGTGCGCATCGAGTGAGCCGGCGCGCGAGGTTCACTGGATCAGCAGCTTTGAGCGCGTGTACAACAACAATTCCAAGCAGTCTCTGGAGGAGGATGTGACGGAGATCATCCACGAGGTTGGCGTACCCGCACACATTAAGGGCTATCAATATCTGCGCGAGGCGATCATCATGTCTGTGGACAACGTGGACATGCTCAATTCGATCACAAAGATTCTCTATCCGGGCATTGCAAAGAAGTACGAGACAACGCCGAGCCGTGTGGAGCGGGCGATCCGCCACGCGATTGAGGTTGCGTGGAGCAGGGGCAAGATGGACACTCTGGACGACCTGTTTGGCTACACGATCAGCAACGGGAAGGGGAAACCGACGAACTCAGAGTTCATCGCTCTGATTACCGATAAAATACGATTACAGATGAAGAGTAAGTAGGGAGGGGATCTCTCCCTGATGCCGGGAGGTGCTATATGAAAAAAATACTGTTTGCCGCATCGGAGGCGATGCCGTATGTCAAGACCGGAGGTCTTGCGGATGTCACCGGCTCGCTGCCGCGCTGTTTTAACCGGCACAAATACGATGTGCGCGTGATTCTGCCGAAGTATGCCTGCATGGATGAGGCGTTTCTGCCGCAGCTGCAGTTTGTGTGCCGTTTCTATGTGAATCTGAACTGGCGCAGACAGTATGTCGGGATTTTCACGGCGGAGTACAAAGGGGTGCGCTACTACTTTGTGGACAATGAGTTTTACTTCGCGGGAGACCAGCTCTACCACAATATCTATGAGGATGTGGAGAAATTTGCGTATTTTTCCAAGGCGGTGCTCGCTTGTCTGCCCTATATTGACTTTGAACCCGACGTCATTCACTGCCATGACTGGCAGACCGGCCTGATTCCCGTGTATCTGCGCACAGCCTTCGGCGGCGACCAGTTTTACGCGCGCATCCGAACCGTGTTCTCCATTCACAACCTGAAGTTTCAGGGACGGTGGAAGCTGAAGGAGGTCATGGACATCACCGGGCTGCCCGCGCAGATTTTCAACTCGCGCGAGCTGGAGTTTTACGGTGAGGCGAACTATTTGAAGGGCGGCGTGGTCTATGCGGATGCCGTCGGCACCGTCAGCCCGAGCTATGCTTACGAAATCTGTACGCCGGAGGGCGGCGAGGGGTTAAACGGCCTGCTCTCGGGAAAGCCGAACCGCATTTTCGGCATCTTAAACGGCATTGACTACGAGGAGTACAATCCGGTGAACGACCCGTATATCGAGGCGAATTACGGGGCGGAGGACGCGGTTGCCGAAAAGAAAAAGAACAAGGAGGCGCTGCAGCGCGAGCTGGGCCTTGCCGTGGAATCGGATACATTCCTGATAGGAATGGTCTCGCGGCTGACGGATCAAAAGGGGCTTGACCTTGTCATGTGCGTGTTGGAGGAGCTTCTGGCGGACAAGAAGGTGCAGCTTGTGATCCTCGGGGAAGGGGAGGAGCGCTATGAGAATATGCTGCGGCAGGCGCAGACAAGGCATCCGGAAAAGTTCGGCCTCTTTGTCGGCTACTCGGATGAGATGGCGCACAAGATCTATGCGTCGGCGGATGCGTTCCTGATGCCGTCGCTGTTTGAGCCCTGCGGCCTGTGCCAGATGATTGCCATGCGCTACGGCACGGTGCCGATTGTGCGGGAGACCGGCGGCCTTCAGGATACGGTGCAGTCCTACAATGAGTACGAGAATATCGGAACGGGCTTCTCCTTCCGCAACTACAATGCGCACGAGATGCTCTTTGTCATCCGCTATGCGCACGATATTTTCAGGAACCGCAGGGAGAACTGGAACGGGATCATCCGGCGCGCCATGAAACAGGATTTCTCGTGGGACGCCTCCGCGAAGCAGTATGAGGTGCTCTACGAGAGGCTGTGAAATTTTTCTTGTCATTTGGAAATCTGTGTGTTATACTGAGTCCACGGCGAACCTGTCGCCGTGGATTTTTCTGTGCGTCTCGCGCAAAAATCCCCCATGTATAACAAAAATTGATATGAATTACGAAGAGTTTCTGTCTGAGGTGCGCATGCAGCTTACCGCGCGCATTGAGGAGGACGCCACCCTGCAGGTGAGAACGATGCCCAGAAACAACGGCACACACTATGACGGGCTTGTGATTATAAGGCCAGGGAGGAACATTTCCCCGGCCATCTATTTGACTCCGTACTATCATCGCTATCTGAGCGGAGTCGCCATGGAGGATATCTACGAGGATATCTTAAGCGCCTACCGGAAACGGCTGCCGGAGGAGGATTTTGACACCGGTATTTTCACCAGCTTTGAGAAGGTCCGCTCCCGGCTGGTGATGCGTCTGGTCCACTACGGGCGCAATGAGGAGCTGCTGCGGGATGTGCCGCACTGCCGTTTCCACGATCTGGCGGTCACGTTCTGCTGCCTGCTCCGCGCGGACGAGGAAAACCAGGCGAGCATTCTGGTACACAACGAGCACATGGAGCTCTGGAAGGTGGACAGGCTCACGCTCTTTGCCGAGGCGCAGGCGAATACGCCCATTCTGCTTCCGCCGCAGATTACGCCGTTTTCCGAGCTGGTGCATGGTCTTCCCGTGCCGGAGCTCTCCGAGGTCTGCGGGCTGGAGGTTCCCATGTTTGTCGCGACAAACCGCAGCCGCACAAACGGGGCTGCGGTCATCCTCTACGAGGGGCAGCTCGCCGCGATGGCCGACTTTGTGGATGCAGATCTGATTATTCTGCCCAGCAGCGTCCATGAGGTGATCCTGCTCCCGGCGGAGGACGACTCCACGCTTGAGGAGTGCAGCCACATGGTGCGGGAGGTCAACGAGACGCAGCTTGCGGACGAGGAGATCCTGTCGGACCACGCCTACTATTATGACCGCGCCACAAAGGAGATTCGCTGTTAATCCGCGAACAGCTCCTGCCAGAGTTTGCTGTACACAGCCGCATCCTCGTCGGAGAGGGCTGTGAAAATTACGCATTTTTCCACGCGCTCCGCGGGCGGGCAGATGGAGGGATCCTCGCGGTATTCCTCATCCATATGCTCCACGACATAATTGTTCGGAGAGCTGTAGAGCACGTACTCAAAGTTTATCTCGGAGATGTCGTCGCGGCACACAAAGTCCAGAAATTTCATAACGGCATCCTGATTGGTGCAGGTCTTTGGGACAAACCAGCAATCCACCCAGAGGTTGGAGCCTTCCTCGGGGATGGAGTAGAAAAGATTATCGTTTTCTTCCATTGCCAGCGCCGCCTCACCGGAGTAGCACAGGGCGATGGCTGCCTCCTCGCCGATCATGGCATCCGCTGTCTCGTCCACATAATATGCATAGGCAATGTCATCCGCCCGCTGCTTTTTTAAGATATCCAGCGCCTCGCGCAGCTTGGCCTCATCGGTCTCATTTAAGGAGTAGCCGAGGGAGACCAGCGCGGGCGTAAAGGTGTCGCGCATGGAATTCATCATGATGACCTCGTCCTTGTAAGCGGGATCCCAGAGGCAGTTCCAACTGGAAACCGCATCGGCATCCACCTTTGTCGTGTCGTACAGGAGACCCAGCGTCCCGTAGAAGTAGGGGAGCGCGTAGGTGTGGTTCTTGTCAAAGGAGGTGCAGAGCTCTAAGATGGAGGAGTCCAGATTTTTGTAGTTCTCCAGACCTGTGTAGTCCATCTTCAGCACCTCGCCCTCGTTCATCAGCCTCTGTACCATGTATTCGGAGGAGCAGATGAGGTCGTAGCCGATGGAGCCGGCCTTGTACTTGGTGTACATCTCCTCGGGACTCTCAAACTCCTCGTATTTCACGGTGATCCCGGTCTCCTTCTCGAAGGTTTTGATTGCCTTGGGGTCAAAGTATTTGCCGTAGTTGAGCACCGTGATGGTCTCTCCGGTCTTGTTGGACGAACCGCCGCACGCGGTGAGCGCCGCAAGGAGCGCGGAGGCAATCAGGATTGACAGTAGTTTCTTTTTCATAATGATCTCCTTTCCGTTTTCAACATGGCTTTTTTAGTTGGACGCACATTGCCGATCAGAAGAACAATCAGCACGGCGAAAAACAACATAGTGGAGAGCGCGTACAGCTCGGGGCTTACGCCCTTGCGAAGCTCCACATAGAGCATGGTGGACAGTGTGTGGACGCCCGGTCCCTTGGTAAAGTATGTGATCGAGAAATCGTCCAGCGACATGGTGATTGACATCATAAATCCGGAGAATACGCCCGGGCGGATCTCCGGCCAGGTGACCTTGTAAAAGGCGTACAGCGGAGAGGCGCCAAGATCCAGCGCCGCCTCGTAGGTAGAGCGGTTTAAGGCGGAAAGCTTTGGCAGGACGTTTAAGATCACGTAAGGGATCGAGAACGTAATGTGCGCAAGCAGCACGGTCACAAAGCCAAGCTTCATAAACCGGACAAACAGCAGCATCATGGAGATGCCGGTCACAATGTCCGCGTTGAGCATCGGGATGTTGGTCATCCCCAGATAGATGGTTTTGCCGCGTTTTTTCATGGCGCTGATGCCCAGCGCTGCCAGCGTCCCAATCAGCGTCGAGATCACCGCCGACAGGAAGGTGACCTGTATGGTGGTGAAAAATGCGGACATGATACGCTCATTTCGAAAACAGTTTGTGTACCATTCCAGTGTGAAGCCTCCCCAGACCACGCGGGTCTTGGAATTGTTGAAGGACAACACAATGAGCACGATAATCGGCAGGTACAGAAAGAGAAAAATCAGGGCCATATAGAGTCTTGAGCATGTCTTCTTTACCATAGTGTGGTTCCCTCCCCCTCTTTGTCAAACTGGTTGACTAATGCCATGCTGGCGATGACAAAGATCATGAGCACAAAGGAGAGGCCGCTGCCTACATGCCACTGCATGCCCTGCATGAAATCCTGCTCAATGACATTGCCGATCAAAAGTACCTTTCCGCCGCCTAAGACCTGCGAGATGGCGAAGCTTGTCAGCGACGGCACGAACACCATCACAATGCCGCTGATAATCCCGGACATGGTGAGCGGCAGGATGATCTTAAAGAAGATGGTCAGGCTTCCGGCACCAAGGTCCCGCGCCGCCTCAATCCAGTCCTTGCGCACACGTGTGAGCGAGTTGTAGATCGGAAGCAGCATAAACGGAAGAAAGTCGTATACCATGCCCAGCACCACTGCCGCAGGGGTGTTGATGATGTTGATCCTCCCGAGTCCCAGCCCGGTGAGGATGGTGTTGAACACTCCGTTTTTGGACAGGAGCAGCTTCCACGCGAGAATGCGGAGCATGAAGTTCATCCACATGGGCAGCATGAAGATGAATACGACCAGACTCTGGTTTTTGATGTTCATATTGTTTAAGATCATCGCCAGCGGGTAGGAGAGCAGCAGGCAGATGAGGGTGCATACCAGCCCGAGCTCCAGAGAGAGGCCCATTGCGCTGCGGCTGGAGTCCTCTGCAATGGCGGCGAGGTTGGCAAGGGTAAAGCTTCCGTCCGAGCCTGTGAAGGCGTAGTAAATAATCATGGCCAGCGGCAGAAGGATAAAGCCGATGATCCAGACCAGATACGGCCCTGCCAAAAACTGTTGTCTGAATTTACGCATCGATTTCCACCGCCTTTTCGTCGGATGACTCCGGTTTGTGCATGATCTGAATGTTGAAGGGCGTCACCCGGACTCCCACATGAGTTCCCACCGGAACATGCTTTGTGGTGTGGACAAGCCACTCATAGCCGTTTGCCATCACATCCAGCTCATAGTGGACACCCTTAAAAATGAGGGAGGTGACATCGCCCTCCATATAGCCTTCCGCGGGATCCACCAGCTCCACATCCTCCGGACGGATGACCACATCCACCGGCTGGTTCGTGCCAAAGCCCTCGTCCACGCAGGGCATTTTCACGCCGAGGATTTCCACGAGGCGGTCTTCGATCATTGTGCCGTCGATGAGGTTGCTGTGCCCGATGAAGTCCGCGACAAAGGCGTTCTCCGGCTCGTTGTATATCATCTCCGGCGTGCCGATCTGCTGGATGTAGCCCTGATTCATGACGACAATGGTGTCGGACATGGTCAGCGCCTCCTCCTGATCGTGCGTGACATACACAAACGTGATGCCAAGCTCCTCCTTCAGGCGCATCAGCTCATACTGCATGTTCTGGCGCAGCTTTAGGTCCAGAGCGCCCAGAGGCTCGTCGAGAAGGAGCACCTTCGGCTCGTTCACAATGGCGCGCGCAATGGCGATCCGCTGCTGCTGGCCTCCGGAGAGGGAGTTGACGGAGCGGTGCTCAAAGCCTTCCAGATTTACAAGCTTTAATGCGTATTTTATTTTATCCTGAATATAAGCTTTGCTTTTCTTGCTTATCTTTAATCCAAAGGCAATATTTTCCGCAATGCTCATATGCGGGAAAAGCGAGTACTTTTGAAATACGGTATTCAGTTTTCGCTCATTGGCGGGAAGGTTCGTGATGTCCGCGCCGTCAAAGAAAATCCGTCCCTTGTCCGGGGTCTCAAAGCCGCCTAAAAGACGCAGGGTGGTGGTCTTGCCGCAGCCGCTGGGACCCAGCAGGGTCAGAAATTCGTTCTCGCGGATGTAGAGATTCAGTTCGTCCAGCACGAGCTCGCCGTCAAAGGATTTTGATATATCCTGAAACTCAATTAAATGTTTGCTCATGATATTGTCCTCTTGTGTTATGTCAGGTTCAAAAGCTTGGCGGGGTGGTCACCCAGATGACCACAGCCTCACGGTTTCCGGGGTTCTGGAGATAATGTCTCTTGCAGGGCTTGTAACAGAAGGATTCTCCGGCGCGCACGGACATGCTCCGGCCGCCGTAGTTGATCTTGATGGTGCCCTTCAATACATAGCCGAAGACCTCGCCCTCGTGCGGCTCGTAGATCTCGGAGGAGCCGCCTGCGCCGAGGGTCAGCCGGACAGGCTCCATGGTGTTCTTCTGCGCGTTGGGTATGATCCACTCAACGCGGCTTTTCCGTTCCTCGTCTGTCTTTTCGAAATAATCTTCTTCTTTAAATACAATCTGCTCCGGCTCCGCGTCCGCGAAAAATTCGGCGGGCGTCGTGCCGAGACACTGGATAATGTCCAGCAGCGTCCCGACGGAGGGAGAGTTCTGGTTGCGCTCGAGCTGGGAGATAAAGCCTTTTGTCAGCTCCGCTCGGTCCGCCAGCTCCTGCTGGGTCAGCCCGTACTGAACCCGCAGCTCCTTCATTCGTTTTCCGATATCCATCTGAACTTGAACTCCTGATATTTGCACTTCTAATAATTGATTTTTTGTTTACTAAAAATAAACATGCAAACCCATTGTAACGGATTTAGGCAGAATGTCAAGCAAAATTTAAAAATTTAAAAGAAATGGTTGATTTTATGAAAAAGATTTGATAATATAATTAAGCACTTATTTTTGGATGTGCCAATGTGGCTCAGTTGGTAGAGCAACGCATTCGTAATGCGTGGGTCAGGGGTTCGAGTCCCCTCATTGGCTCTTACTGTGCACGTGGTACACCGTCTGGGTGTATCACATTTTTTTCACCTGTGCGGTTGCAATCCGAAAGCTCATTTTACTTGCAATTTATTGCAATGTAAATGAGCTGACGGATTAGCAACCCATTCTCTAATGAGCAAAATGTGTCTGCATTAGCAGGCACAAGAGCGCGGTAGCGCGGATTTTGCGAATGGATGAAGGGGGTGGATGCTCCTTGGAGCATCTAACCGCACAGGTGGAATTTTCATGGAGGGGAAGCCATGGCTGATAAGGCAATGTGGAAACAGATGTTGAAA
>JAFLRQ010000006.1:32073-33544 GCA_022511395.1 Agathobacter sp.
CAGGAGGATGACGGATGGCTCAGCTGTGGGGCGGCCGTTTCACAAAGGAGACGGATAAGCTGGTATACAATTTTAACGCATCGATTTCCTACGACAAGCGGTTTTACAGGCAGGACATTGAGGGCTCTGCCGCGCATGTGCGCATGCTTGCAAAGCAGGGGATCCTGACGGAGCAGGAGGCGGAGGATATCGACCGCGCGCTGCAGGAGATTCTCGCGGATGTGGAGAGCGGAAGGCTGGAGATCACGGAGGAATATGAGGATATTCACAGCTTTGTGGAGGCAAATCTGATTGAGCGTCTCGGTGACACCGGAAAGAAGCTGCACACCGGCAGGAGCCGCAACGATCAGGTTGCGCTCGACATGCGGCTCTATACGCGGGGCTGCCTTGTGGAGACGGACGCGCGTTTAAAGGAGCTGCTCACTGTGCTGCTTCGGCTCATGAAGGAGCATACGAAGACCATTATGCCGGGCTTTACCCATCTGCAGAAGGCCCAGCCCATTACATTGGCCCACCATATGGGGGCGTATTTTGAGATGTTTAAGCGGGATCGGATGCGCCTGCACGATATTTATGAGCGCATGAATTACTGTCCGCTGGGCTCCGGCGCCTTGGCGGGCACTACATATCCGCTGGACCGGGAGTACACGGCAGAGCTCATGCATTTTTACGGGCCGACGGCAAACAGCATGGACGGAGTGTCGGATCGGGACTACCTGATTGAATTCCTTGCGGCGCTCTCCATAATTATGATGCACCTGAGCCGTTTTTCCGAGGAGATTATTATCTGGAACTCCAACGAGTACCGGTTTGTGGAGATTGATGACGCGTACAGCACCGGGAGCTCCATTATGCCCCAGAAGAAAAATCCGGACATTGCGGAGCTGGTGCGGGGGAAGACGGGCAGGGTTTACGGCGCGCTGCTGTCGCTGCTCACTGCGATGAAGGGGCTGCCGCTTGCTTACAACAAGGATATGCAGGAGGACAAGGAGCTCTCCTTTGACGCGATGGATACGGTGGGAGACTGCATTACATTGTTTACGGGGATGCTGGACACCATTGTTTTCCATAAAGAGGCGATGCGTAAAAGTGCCAACAACGGCTTCACAAATGCCACGGACGCGGCGGATTACCTGGTGAAGCACGGCGTGCCCTTCCGCGATGCGCACGGAATTATCGGACAGATTGTGCTTAAATGTATTGAGAAAAACATTGCAATTGACGATATGAGCATAGAAGAGCTGAAAAGCTTTTCGCCGGTGTTTGAGGAGGATGTGTTTGACGCCATCTCGATGGAAACCTGTGTGAACACCCGCTGTACCGTCGGGGCGCCCTCCGAACAGGCGATGGAGCAGGAGATTGCCGCGGCGGAAGCGTACCTGAAGGAGCAGGCTACATGAAAAACCGCTGGCGCGGAGCAGCCTGCGTAGGAGATATTCCTTGCGGAATACCTCAGTAGGAGCAGGCTAAA
>JAFLRQ010000006.1:33644-42032 GCA_022511395.1 Agathobacter sp.
AGCAGCCTGCGTAGGAGATATTCCTTGCGGAATACCTCAGTAGGAGCAGGCTAAAACTATTTTTAAAAGGAGTAAAGATTGATGAGTGAGAAATTAAGGGCCGGTATTCTTGGCGGAACCGGTATGGTGGGACAGAGATTTATCTCTCTTTTGGAGAATCATCCGTGGTTTGAGGTGACGACAATTGCCGCGAGCCCGAGGAGCGCGGGGAAGACCTACGAGGAGGCGGTGGGAGACCGCTGGAAGATGGATACCCCGATGCCGGAGGCTGTGAAGAAGCTGGTGGTCATGAATGTCAAGGATGTGGAGAAGGTGGCCTCCGAGGTGGATGTGGTGTTCAGCGCAGTCACCATGACGGATGAGGACGCAAAGCTGATGCAGGTGGATTCCCCCGCCGCGGCCATCCGGAAGATTGAGGAGGAGTACGCAAGGACGGAGACCCCGGTGGTGTCCAACAACAGCGCGCACCGCTGGACGCCGGACGTGCCGATGGTGGTTCCGGAGCTCAACCCGGAGCACATGGAGGTGATCCGCTATCAGAGACAGAGACTCGGCACAACCCGCGGCTTTGTGGCGGTGAAGCCCAACTGCTCGATCCAGAGCTACGCGCCGGTTTTGACTGCGTGGAAAGCGTTTAAGCCCTATGAGGTGGTTGCGACGACCTATCAGGCGATCTCCGGTGCCGGCAAGACCTTCCAGGACTGGCCCGAGATGGTGGGAAACATCATCCCCTACATTGGCGGCGAAGAGGAGAAGTCGGAGAAGGAGCCTCTGAGGATCTGGGGCTATGTGGACAATGAGAAAAAGGCAATTGTTCCGGCCGTATCGCCGGTGATCACCTGCCAGTGTATCCGCGTGCCGGTGCTGAACGGACACACGGCGGCCGTGTTCGTGAAATTTGAGGAGAAGCCGACGAAGGAGCAGCTGATTCAGGCTCTGCGCGATTTCTCCGGCGTGCCGCAGGAGCTGAAGCTGCCGAGCGCTCCGAAGCAGTTCATCCGCTATCTGGAGGAGGATAACCGCCCGCAGGTAACCTTGGACGTGGACTATGAGAACGGCATGGGAATCTCCGTGGGGAGACTTCGCGAGGACAGCGTGTATGACTGGAAGTTTGTGGGTCTTTCGCACAACACGGTTCGTGGTGCGGCAGGCGGCGCGGTGCTCTGTGCGGAGCTCTTAAAGGCGCAGGGATACATCACAAAGAAGTAGAGTTTTGAGAGAATTTTAAAAAGCGGCTATGTTTTTTTCACATAGCCGCTTTTTTCTATTGTGTATTTTATTAAAAAGTGATATAATTTTAAGGCGTTACAACTTTTCGACAAAAAACGCCATTATTATGGAGGTTTGAGATGAGTACAAAAGCGACAGATATCAGTATGCTTGAGGATTATTTCGCGCGGAGCGCGAATTCGATTGTGGTTTTATACGGGAGACTCGGCTGCGAAAAGGAGGCGCTGATCCGGGAATTTGCTCAAGATAAGAAGGTATTTTATTACCGCTGTCGCGAGACAAGCCCGGAGGACCAGCTGCGCATGATGGGGGAGGAGATTGTCAGCCGGTTTGAGGTCAAGCTTCAGAAAAATACATACGACGAATATTTTAACCGCATCAAGAGCGGGGATTCCAGCAAGCTGCTGGTGGTGATCGACGAGGTGCAGTATGTGATGCGGAGGGATCCGAGTTTCTTTGAGAATATTGTAAAGCTCAAGGCTAAGCGACTGTATCCGGGCCCGGTGATGATTCTTCTGGCATCCTCTTCAATTGCGTGGGTCGAGCAGGATATGAAGGAGCTGGTGGGCGATGAGGCCAAGCGTATAGACGGCTATGTCAAGATTGAAAATTTAAATTTTCTGGACGTGGTGCGCAAGTTCCCCTCGCTCTCTGTCAGCGAGTGCGTGAAAATTTACGGTGCCATCGGCGGTGTTTCCAGCTATCTGGCGCGCTGGAATCCAAGAACATCCTTTAAGGACAATGTATGCCGCCTGGTTCTCTCAGAGGACGGGGCGCTCTTTGATGCCGCGCAGGAGCTGATTGCCTCGGAGCTGAGGGAGCTGTCTGTGTACAATACCATTCTCTCTGCGATTGCGAGGGGGCACAACAAGTTGAACGATCTGTTTCTTGCCACCGGGTTTTCCCGCGCCAAGATCAGCGTGTATATGAAGAATCTGAGCTATTTTGACGTCATAGAGAAGGTGGAATCCTTCCAGACAGGCGGCTGGGACAACGCCAAGAAGGGAGTGTACCAGATTAGGGATACCTATGTTAATTTCTGGTTCAAATTTATTTTTCCACATATGTCGGATCTCTACCTGATGGAGGCCTCCGCGTTTTATGACAAGTTTATCGCGCCTGAGCTGGACGCTTACTTAAACCGCTATTTCCGCGATGTGTGCATGGAGTACCTGATGCTCTTAAATCAGGTGGGGCGTGTGCCGTTCCCAATTCACAAGATCGGAACATGGGTCGGCAAGGCGGGCAACCTTGACATTATTGCGCAGAGCGAGGACAGGCAGAATATTGTCGGCTTCTGCAACTGGGAGAAGCCGCAGATGACGATGGCGATGTGCGAGGAGATGGCCATGGCGATGGAGCAGGCAAAAATCCGCTCGGATCACTATTTCCTGTTTTCTGCGCGGGCGTTTGAACCGGCGCTGACGGAGTATGTCAAGAAGGATCAAAGATTTGAGCTCATTGATATGAATGAGCTGTAATGTGAGCTGTTATGGGTAAGTCACTGATTATTACGGAGAAGCCTTCGGTCGCCCGCGAATTTGCGCGCGTGCTGGGGGTGAGAGGGCAAAAGGACGGCTGTATCGAGAACGACGCCTATGTCATTACCTGGTGCGTGGGGCATCTTGTGGGTCTGGTGTACCCGGAGAGCTACGACATCCGGTACAAGAAATGGAAGCTGGAGGATCTGCCGTTTCTGCCTGAAACCTATAAATATGATGTAATAAAAGAAGTAAGCAAACAGTATGATGTAGTACACGCAATGCTGATGCGCGAGGATATCGAGAGGGTCTACTGGGCGGGGGACGCCGGGAAGGAAGGGCAGACCATCGAGGAGAATATCCGCAACTTTGGCGGGGTGCGCCCCGGAATGGAGGAGCTGCGCGTGTGGATCGACTCCCAGACGGAGGAGGAGATTTTGCGGGGCATCCGCGAGGCGAAACCGATGTCGGAGTACGCGAATCTCGGCAATTCCGGGATTATGCGCACCATTGAGGACTATGCGATGGGGATTAATTTCTCCCGCGTGATGTCGGTCAAGTATGCAGGGCTTTTAAATGACGCGGCGGGGACGAACTCCTACACGGCGATTGCCGTGGGGCGGGTCATGACCTGTGTGCTGGGAATGGTGGTGATCCGAGAGCGGGAAATCCGCGAATTTGCGGAGACTCCGTTCTACCGCGTGGTGGGACGCTTCACGGACGCGGGAATTGAAGGAGAGTGGAAAGCAGCGGAGGGCTCGAATTATTTCGAGTCTCCGTTTCTGTATAAGGAGAATGGTTTCAAAAAAGAGGAGCATGCGCAGGCATTGATCGAAAGCCTTGCCGGGTGCGCAGCCACTGTGCAGTCCGTGGAAAAGGGCACGACGAGAAAGCGTGCGCCGCTTCTTTTTAACCTTGCGGAGCTGCAGGCGGAGTGCGCCAAGCGCTTTAAGATCAGCCCGGACGAAACCCTCGATGTGGCGCAGACACTCTATGAGCGGAAGCTGACCACCTATCCCCGAACCGACGCGCGCGTGCTCTCCACCGCCGTGGCAAAGGAGATTGCGCGCAACATCAGCCGCCTTTCGGGCTACGAGCCGACAGCGGCGTTTGTGAAGAACATCATGGACAAAAAGGTGTACGCCGGCATTGCAAAGACGCAGTACACGGACGACTCCAAGATCACGGACCACTATGCGATTATCCCGACGGGACAGCTCACGGAGCTGGGATCGCTGAATTCGCTGCAGCGGGCGGTGTTTGATCTGATTGTCCGCAGATTCTTAAGCATTTTTTACCCTCCCGCCGAGTATGAGACGGTAAAGCTCACCGTGTCGGTGGCTGCCGGAGAACACAGGGAACCGTTTTTCGCCTCGGCGAAGGTGCTTAAAAACCCGGGATATCTGGAAATCGCGGGGATTCCGGGGAAGAAGGATAAGGACAAAAACAGTGCGGAAGGGGAAAATGCCGGCGGAGACGACTCTGGCGATGAGGAAAATTTGGCGGATGATCCGGCGGCGCTCCTTGCACTGGCGGGGACGCTTCGCGCCGGGGATGCAGTCGCGGTTGGCGGCTACGCTGTCCGGGAGGGGAAAACCTCTCCGCCGAAGCGCTACACCTCCGGATCCATGGTGCTTGCGATGGAGAATGCGGGACAGCTCATTGAGGATGAGGAGCTGCGCGAGCAGATCAAGGGCTCCGGAATCGGAACCTCCGCGACCCGCGCGGAGATCATTCGCAAGCTGGTGCGTATCGGGTATCTGAACCTGAACAAAAAGACGCAGGTGCTCACTCCCGAGAGGCTGGGAGAGATGGTCTATGAAGTGGTCAATATGACGGTTCCGGCTCTCTTGAATCCGAAGATGACGGCGTCGTGGGAGAAGGGCCTTGAGGGGATCACCCAGGGGACGGTGGATTTCTGGGATTACCGGAGGAAGCTGGAGGATTTTATCCGCACAGAAACGCTAAAAATGCGCGATCAGAATCTGAGAGAAGCCCTCGCTGAAAAAATCAGCTCTTTCGCGGGACGGAACGCAAAGGGCGTGAAAAAGAAAATCGGCGCGGCCTGTCCGGCCTGCGGCGGAGAGATGGTGACCACACCCTTTGGGTACGGCTGCAGCAATTACAAAACCGACAAATCCGGCTGCAACTTTAATATCGGCGAGATTGCGGGCGTTGCACTGACTGAGGAGGAGGCGAAGGAGCTCATAGAGGAGGGACACACCGGAACCATCCGCGGGTTTAAGTCCAGAGCGGGAAAGAAATTTGACGCCCGATTAAAGCTTGAGCGGGAGGAGGAGACCGGGAAGCTGTCCGTCGGATTTGACTTTTCCGAGGTGGAGCCGGAGTTTGTGCCGGATGTGGTCTGTCCGGCCTGCGGCGGAAAAATCAAAAAGACCTCCTTTGGCTACGGCTGCGCCAATTACGTGGCGGGCGATGAGAAAAGCTGCCGTTTTTCCGTGGGAAAAATTGCGGGGAAAATGTTGAGCGTCTCCAGCGTCAAACAGCTCCTTTCGGAAGGGCACACGGATACCATCCGGGGATTTAAATCGAGAAACGGAAGCAGATTTGATGCCTGCCTCAAATTGGAGTGCACAGAGGACAAAAAAGTCAGCGTCACCTTCGATTTTGACCATGTGGAGGCGCGGAAGGTCAAGGACGTCAAGTGCCCCAAGTGCGGCGGCGATATTGTGGTCACACCCTTCGGGTTTGCCTGTGAAAACAGCCGGAAGGACGATCCGGAGAGCTGCCGGTTCCTGGTGGGAAAAATTGCGAGCGTCAAGCTGAAGGAGGCTCAGCTCAAGGAACTTCTGCTCCGGGGAAAGACAGAGGTGATTGACGATTTTATAGCAAAGACAGGCTTGAAGTTCTCGGCGCCGCTCAAATTGACCGAGGAGGGCGAGATTGTCTTTGATTTTCCGGAGAAGCAAAAGCAGGAGACAAAGCTGGCGTGTCCGCGCTGTGGAGAGCTTCTCATGAAATCCCAGTGGCGCTATGAGTGCTCCTGCGGGTTTTCTGTTTTTCACACAGTCGCAGGGGTGGAGCTTTCCGAGGAGGTCATGGCGGAGCTCTTTGCGACGGGAGGGACGGCGCAGAGGGTCACAGGCTTTACCTCCAAGGCGGGCAATGTGTTCGACTCCTGCCTCAAGTACGAAAATGAGAAGATTGCTTTTGACTTTGACCGCAAGCCGGAATTGACTCAAGAAAATAAATCATAAATTAATTATTAAAATTTGAAAGGTAAAATATGGAAACTGCAAAGATATTAAATTTATACGATATTTCACACACCATCGCAGGGGAATATTTGGCACAGTTCACCTACCCCTGGGAGGCGCTGGCGGGAATTGCGGACTACATTCGAAAACTCGGACCAACCCTTGATCCGTCCCGTTTTGAGCAGCTTGGGGAGGAGATCTGGGTCGCGAAATCGGCGACGGTGGCAGAGACCGCGTCGTTGAATGGACCTTTAATTATTGATGAAGACGCAGAGATTCGGCACTGCGCGTTTATCCGGGGGAGTGCAATTATCGGAAAGGGCACGGTGGTCGGAAATTCCACGGAGATCAAGAACGATATTATTTTCGACTGCGTGCAGGTTCCGCACTATAATTATATCGGAGATTCAATTTTGGGATACCGCTCCCACATGGGGGCAGGGTCTATCACCTCCAACGTAAAGTCCGACAAGACTCTTGTTGCAGTCAAGGATCTGCATGGATCAGGAGAGGTTATTGAAACAGGACTTAAGAAATTTGGTGCAATGCTCGGCGACTATGTGGAGGTCGGCTGCAATTCCGTTTTGAATCCGGGAACCGTTATCGGGCCGCACACAAACGTGTATCCCCTGTCGCGAGTGCGCGGCGTGATCCCCGCAAACGCAATCTACAAGGACGAGGACCGCGTTGTCGCGAAGTTCTGTTGAGTTGCGCAATTTGGTACTGGACTTATGGCAAAAAATATGTAAAAATAATGTCTATGATACAATTTAACATTGTGAAAGGAGTCTTAAGATGATTTACACGAAGGAAGTTGAAAACATGTGTCCGGTTGCCAAGGGCGCGAAGCATGAGCCGGCTCCCATCCCGGAAGAGGGGCAGTGGGTTCATTCCAAGAAGATCGAGGATATCTCCGGCTTTACACACGGTGTGGGCTGGTGCGCGCCGCAGCAGGGCGCCTGCAAGCTCTCTCTGAACGTGAAGAAGGGCGTGATTGAGGAGGCGCTGGTGGAGACGATCGGATGCTCCGGCATGACGCACTCCGCAGCCATGGCGGCTGAGATCCTGCAGGGCAAGACCATTTTGGAGGCGCTGAACACAGACCTTGTGTGCGACGCAATCAACACGGCTATGAGAGAGCTGTTCCTGCAGATCGTGTACGGAAGGACCCAGAGCGCGTTTTCCGATGACGGCCTTGCAATCGGCGCAGGTCTCGAGGATCTCGGCAAGGGCCTCCGCTCACAGGTCGGCACGATGTATGCGACCAGAGAGAAGGGCGTCCGCTATCTTGAAATGGCAGAGGGCTATGTGACCGGAATTGCGCTGGATGCGGACAATGAGGTGATCGGATACCAGTTCGTTTCTCTCGGAAAGATGACCGACTTTATCAAGAAGGGTGATGATCCCAACACTGCCTGGGAGAAGGCAAAGGGTCAGTACGGCCGCGTGGATGACGCTGTGAAGATTATCGACCCGAGACATGAATAAGAGGAAGGAGAGACGAAAATGGCTTTATTTGAATCATATGAGAGAAGAATTCCTCAGATCAACGCTGTTTTAAACAGCTATGGGATCAGTTCCATCGAGGAAGCGGAGAAGATTACAAAGGATGCGGGACTGGATGTGTACGAGCAGATCAAGAAGATCCAGCCGATCTGTTTTGAGAATGCCTGCTGGGCGTACATAGTAGGTGCGGCGATCGCAATCAAGAAGGGCGCTGTCCGCGCAGCCGACGCTGCCGCAGCAATCGGAGAGGGCCTGCAGGCGTTCTGTATCCCCGGCTCTGTGGCGGATCACCGCAAGGTGGGCTTAGGACACGGCAACCTGGGCAAAATGCTTCTGGAGGAGGAGACGGAGTGCTTCTGCTTTTTGGCAGGACATGAGTCCTTCGCTGCGGCCGAGGGCGCAATCGGCATCGCCGAGAAGGCGAACAAGGTTCGTCAGAAGCCGCTGCGCGTGATCTTGAACGGACTTGGAAAGGACGCCGCGCAGATTATTTCCAGAATCAACGGCTTTACCTTTGTGGAGACCAAATATGACTACAAGGAGGCAAAGCTCAATATCGTTTACGAGAAAGCGTACTCCAACGGACTTCGCGCAACCGTCAAGTGCTACGGCGCGGACGATGTGCAGGAGGGCGTGGCGATTATGCACCATGAGAATGTCGGCGTTTCCATCACCGGAAATTCCACAAACCCGACCCGTTTCCAGCACCCGGTAGCGGGCACCTACAAGAAAGAGTGCATTGATCTTGGCAAGAAATACTTCTCCGTTGCTTCCGGCGGCGGTACGGGACGTACCCTTCACCCGGACAACATGGCGGCAGGCCCGGCTTCCTACGGAATGACGGACACCCTTGGCCGCATGCACTCCGATGCGCAGTTCGCGGGATCTTCCTCCGTGCCGGCGCATGTGGAGATGATGGGTCTGATCGGAGCAGGAAACAACCCGATGGTCGG
>JAFLRQ010000060.1 GCA_022511395.1 Agathobacter sp.
GCGCGGTTTAAGGTCTTTGCGACCGTCACAAAATCCTCCGGGCTCCTGCAGGCAGAAGCCCCCACCAGCGCAATCGGAGTCACGGAAATCCGCTTGTTGACAATGGGAATGCAGTAGTTGTTTTCAATATCTTTTCCCACTGCCACAAGATCCTTCGCAAGCGTCGTAATCTTGCGGTAAATCTTCTCGTTGAGCCGCTCCAGATCGGAATCCACACAGTCTAAAAGGCTGATTCCCAGCGTGATCGTCCGCACATCCAGGTTCTCCTTCTCGACCATCTTATTTGTCTCTATCACTTCACCGATATTAATCATAGCAACCCCCGCACTAAATGCGATGCATTTTCTCAAAAATTTCTTCCTTCTGACACTTGATGCTCACGCCGATCCCCTCTCCGATCTCATCCAGCTTCGCGGACACCTCCGCAAATGACTGAGTTGCAGCACCCATATCGACTATCATCATCATATTAAAAAAGTCCGACACGATAGTCTGTGAGATGTCGAGCACGTTCACGCCGCACTCCGCCAGATACGTGCACACCTTGGCAATGATCCCGACGGTATCTTTTCCCACCACGGTAATAATGACTCTGTCCATTGACTTTTCCATCTGTTTTTCCTCTTTCCTCTCATTTCTGTGTCCCGGGAACCCCTGCTCCTTAGGACAGGGCTCGGATCACCGTGGACGCGACATCCCTCTTCGCCACATAGATCGGGAAATCATCTGCTCTGTACGGATTATCCCCCATTGTAATCTCCATCCGAACCGCCTCGTAGGCCAGTTCCTCGTAATTGTTTTCCTTGCTCAGATGTCCCAGCATGACCGCCCCAAGGCCATCGTGCAAAAGCTCGCAGAGCAGCTGCCCGCTCCGCTCGTTGGACAGGTGCCCCCGGTCTCCCAAAATGCGCTGTTTGAGCGGATAGGGATAAATTCCCGTCTCCAGCATATGTATGTCGTGGTTTGACTCCAAAAGCAGTGCATCCAGCCCTTGCAGTTTTGTCACCAGCGCCTCATCGTAGGTTCCCAGATCCGTCACCACCGCAAAACTCCTGCTCCCGCAGGAAAACCGGTAGGCCACCGGATCCGCCGCGTCGTGGGAGATTGAGATGGGGATAAACTCCAGATCCCCAATGGAAAACGGCTCCTCCGGCCGGATCACGTGAAACAGGCTCTCGTCGATCTTTCCGACAGAAGAATTCTGCCGGATCGCCTCGATCGTCCCTGCGGTGGCATACAGGGGCAGGCCGTATCTTCTGGCCATGACGCCGAGCCCCGCAATGTGGTCAATATGCTCATGGGTGATCAAAATCCCCTCCATATCCCCGCTCTTTAGGTCGATGGAATTTAATCCGGCCTCAATCCGCTTGCCGCTGATCCCCGCATCAATCAACACATGATGCTCCCCGGAGCCCACACAGATACAGTTTCCGCTGCTGCCGCTGGCAATACTGCACAATTCTAACATTTCAACTAATTCTCTTTCCAATATAATTCGATGCGGTCCCCGTCATGCAGTACCTGTGAGAACTCCGCATTTTCTCCGTTGATCAGAGTGACAATCGCCTTGCCCTCTCCCGCGCTCAGATCAAACGTGATCCAATCAAAAATATCCACAAAAATATAGTTTTCCTTCCCCTGCATGCACACGGTCTCACCGTTGACCGTCACCGTGCAGGGCGGGAAACTCTCCTGCTCCGCTTCCGGCTCGCTTTGCTGCGCATTCGCCGGCGCTTCCGAGGGAACTTCCTTTCCGGCAGACCCTTCATCCGCCTGCTGCGGCTGTGTTTCCTTCAACTGCTGCGACTGGGTATTTGCCTCTCCCTGTGGCTGTGTACTTGCCAGTTCCTTCGGCTGGGTATTTGCCTCTCCCTGCTGCTGAGTTTCCTCAGGCTCCTTCTGCCGTGTATTCTCCTCCCCCTGCTGCTGTGCTGCCTCCGGCTCCTGTGGCTGCGTCTCCTCCGGCACTGCTGCCGCTGCATAGTCGATGGTAGTCCACTCAATCGAGAAGTTCTCGTACACAAGGGTGTCCAAATCCGCTGGGCGGTTGTTCACCAGAATATCGCGGTCCATGTCAATCTCGACATCCATAAACTCCACCACCTGTCCCACCGTGTAAAAGCTGCGGGTTTCAATAACATCGCCCTCTTGGATCTCGTAGGAAGCGGGTTCAAGACTCCCGTTCACCTCCACAAACTTCGGGCAGACCACCGTCTTTCCGTTGATGTTAAACATCACCTTGGCGGTCGAATACTCCTCCAGCTGTTCAATCCGGTACACCGCGTCGCTTCCTGCGGTTGAGGGCTCAATTGTGATCTCGCTGTTTGGCTCAAGCGGGGCGTTAAGGTTGGTCTGGCGGCCGTTCATTTTGACGATGGCAGGTTCTCCCGCCTCGCCGCGGGCAATCCTCGCAGAACCGTTTACCGTGAAATTGATCGGCATTCCCCTCTGCGGGAAAAGCTGATCGTTCGGGAAGCCGGCCTGCAGCGCCGCATCCACAATCGTGAGATGGTTGTTGTCATACAGCTTTATGCGCTCTCCGTTAAACCGCACCATAATAAAATTGTTTTTCTGTTCATAATAGTTCAGGCAGATCCCGATGGGCGTCACAAGGAGCGGATCCTTCCGGATATCTCTCTGCTCAAAGGTCACTTCCTTTAAGACCTCCTCGCCCCGGAGCGCCACGCGCTCCTGCGGCAGATCCAGATATCCCGCCAGCATTTCCGTAAAGCCGTGCACCTTGCCGCCGCCGCCTACCACAAAGCAGGCACTGACCGGATTTCCGCCGTTTAACGCCATGATCTTGTCCGCGACCTCTGTCGTAATCTTGTCCACAACCGGCTCCAGCAGATCCCACAGCTCCTTTGCGGGAATTGTGTGGGAAATGCTTAGGATGTCCTCATAGGTGACCTCGTCCTCCGTGGTGGACGCCAGCTTCATCGCCTCCGCGGTTTTGAAATCCACAAGATATTTCTGGACAATCACCTCTGTCAGCTCGTCCCCCGCATAGGGGATCATCCCGAAGGCGATGATACTCCCCTCCTTTGTGATGGAGATATCGGAGGTTCCCGCCCCGACATCGACCAAGGCCAGATTCAGCATCCGGTATGTTTCCGGGATTGCCACGTTGATGGCGGCAATCGGCTCCAATGTCATATTTGCGACGGAGAGCCCCGCCTGACCCACCGCGGAATAAAGCCCGTCCACAACATCCTCCGGAAGGAAGGTCACAATGATGTCCTCACCGATTTTGTTGGCCTTATGTCCCTCAATGCTGATAAACACCTCATCGTTCAAGAAGTATTTGACCACCGCATAGCCCACACAATAAAACTTATACCTTGTGTCATTCTGCTCGATGAGTGTTTTCTGTGCCTGCTCTATGCCTAAGAGGCTCAGCGTGTGCACATCCTCGCCGGACACCACGCTCTCCTCCGCGTACTCATATTCCACATGCGTTGTCACCGTCTTGAGCACACGGCCTGCGGCCGCGATACACACTTCGCTCAGGGTTTCCCCGGTTTGAGTCTCCAGCTCCGACTTCACCACGGCGATGGTTCGCGCCACGCGCCCAATGTCGTGAATCTGCCCGTCCAGCATCGACCGTGTCTCATGCTGCCGGACATGCTGCGCCACCACAACAAACTCGTTGTCCTCCGTGAGGTGTCCCACGGTTCCCACCACATTACGCGTTCCGATATCCAAACCAAATACGTTATCCATCTGTTTTTCTCCTTAAAACTCCCTCTATCTGCTCAATCGCGCTCTCTATTGCTCCGCTGTTGTCAATCGTCACCCTGCATGCCCGCCGGTAAGCTTCCTCCCCCAGCTGGCTGGCGAGAATCCGATCGATTTTTTCATCCGTATATCCCCTGGACTGCTTCAGCCGCGCCCGCCGTACATCCTCACAAGTATCAATATACCAGAGTTCGTCACAAATTTCATCATAATGTTCTTCAATCAGCAGCGCCGCCTCCAAAAACAGCCACGAAAGCTCTCCCCGCTCCCGCTCCTGTGCCGCCTGCGCCCTTACATATTCCTTCACGGCCGGATGGACAATGGCATTTAATCTCGCCCGCTTTTCGTCATCCGAGAAAATGACGGCCGCAAGCCGCCCCCGGTCGAAGCCGCCCTCCGGCAGGAAAATGTCTTCGCCCAAAAACGCCTCTCGCAATGCCTCATAGCACGCGGTTTTTGGTTCCATCAAAGCATGGGCAATCTCGTCCGCCAGCATGACCCTCGTGTCAGGTCTGCGCTCCAGATAGCGGATAATCTCCGATTTTCCGGCGCCCACTCCGCCGGTAATTCCGATAAAATGCATGTCAGTGTGCCTCGTACCAATTATTTCCGGATTCCGTCCCGACCTCCAGCTCCACCGACAGGTCGGCTGCTTTCCCCATCTCCTCCTCGAGGAGTGCGATTACTGCATCCTTTTGTGCTGCGGGCGTCTCAATCAGCAGCTCGTCATGCACCTGGAGGATCAGCCTCGCCTCATACCCCTCCCGGATGAGACGGTCGTGCACGCGGATCATCGCAATCTTGATAATGTCCGCCGCCGTTCCCTGAATCGGGGCATTCATCGCTACCCGCTCCCCGAACTGCCTCTGCATGAAATTGCCGGACGCAAGCTCCGGAATCGGCCGAATCCTCCCAAAGAGCGTCCTCGTGAAACCGTTCTCCTTCGCATCCTCCACTGCCTTGTCCAGAAACGCCTTGATCTTTGGGTATGTTTCAAAATAACTCTCGATATATTCCTTGGCCTCCGCTTGGCTGATATCCAGATCCTGGCTCAGACCAAACGCGCTGATTCCGTACACAATTCCGAAATTCACCGCCTTGGCATTCCGTCGCTGCAGCGGTGTCACCTCGTCATAGGGCGTGTGAAAGACCAGCGCCGCCGTGCTTCTGTGAATGTCCTGATGCTCCCGAAACGCTGTGATCAGATTCTCATCCCCCGACATATGGGCGAGCAGCCGCAGCTCGATCTGCGAGTAGTCGGAATCCACGAAAAGATTGCCCTCCGCGGGGTGAAACACCTTGCGGATCAGCCGTCCAAGCTCAATCCGGATCGGGATATTCTGCAGATTCGGGTCCGTGCTGCTCAGGCGGCCCGTGGCAGTGATCGTCTGGTTAAAGCTCGTGTGGATCTTTCCCGCCGCGTCCGCGAAACTGACCAGCCCATCCGCATAGGTGGACTTGAGCTTTGTGAGCTGCCGGTACTCTAAAATATCCGACACCACAGGGTGCCCCGCTGCCAGCTTTTCCAGCACCTCAGCGGAGGTTGAAAAGCCCGTCTTGGTCTTCTTTCCGTACGGCAGCTTCAGCTTCTCGAACAAAATCGCCCCGAGCTGCTTCGGAGAGTTGATATTAAATTCCTCTCCGGCCTGATCATAGATCTTCTGCTCCAGCTCCCGGATGGACACCGCCAGCCGGCTGCCGTACTCCGTCAGGGCATCGCTGTCCATAAGGATTCCCTCATGCTCCATGTCATGAAGCACAAAGGTAAGGGGCATTTCAATCTCCGCAAAGAGGGAGTACATGCCCTGTTTCTCCAGCTGCTCCTTAAGCACCGGCATTGCCGCCCAAGCCGTGTAAGCTTCATAGCACGCGGCCTTGAGCGCCGCCTGCTCGCTCTCCGGGCTTTTGAGCGCCTCCGCAATGCCCTGCTTTCCCAAAAGATCCGCGCAAGAGGGAATCATCAGGCCAAGATAATCCTTCGCCACATCCTCGTAGGGATACTCCCCCTTCAGCGGGTTTAACAGATACGCCGCCACCGTCCGGTCAAAGAACAGGCGGCGCCTTTTTTCATAGCTCTCCCAGTCTCCCGCGGCCTCCTCCGCCCCAAAGGGCAGAAACCTCAGCGCGCGCTTGACATCCGGCGCAATCAGCCCTGCGTCCCTGTTCGCCAGAAGCTGATCCCGCAAATACGCTGCCGTCAGCTCCGATCCCGTCAGAAAGAGATAGCTGTCCTCCTCCGAGAACGTCAGCGCCATGCCGAAAAATTCATCCCGGTCAGACTCCTCAAACAGATTGAGCTGGCCCTCCCGCTGCGGGGAATGTTCCACAAAAAAGAACGCAAGCGGCCGCCCGGCGGCCTTCGCAAAAATCCGCTCCGCCTCGCGCTTTTCCCTCACGAGCACAAAATGCTCCGCAGCCTCGTCCTTCGGCGCCTCCACCGAAAAGCGCGTCAAAATATTCTTAAACTCCAGCCGCTTGCAAAGAAGATAGGCCTCCTCTGTGTACAAAGCCTCCGTCGAGGCAAGCACAGCCTCGGAAAAATCATAATCCAGCGGCACGTCCGTGACAATCGTCGCCAGATCCTTGCTCATCACGGCCTGCTCCCAAAACTCCACAATATTCTTGGCGGCCCGGGGAGGTTTTACCTCCTGCGCGTGCGCGTGCACCTCCTCGATGGAGCCGTACTGCGCAATCAGCGCCGTCGCCGTCTTCTCGCCGATTCCCGGCACCCCGGGGATATTGTCCGACGCATCTCCCATCAGCGCCTTCACATCGATGAACTCCCGCGGAGACACCTGATAGCGGGCCAAAACATCCGACGCATAGTAATCCTCGATCTCCGTCCCGGTCTTCTTCGTCTTGGGGATACGGATTTTGACGTGTTCCGTAGCAAGCTGTAAAAGATCCCGGTCCCCTGAGACCACGGACACCTCCATGCCCTCGCGCTCGCCCATTCCCGCCAGCGTTCCGAGCACATCGTCCGCCTCGTAGCCCTCCATTTCGACGATGCGCACCCCCATCGCGCGCAGCATCTCCTTCATCAGCGGAACCTGCTGACGCAGAGCCTCGTCCATCGGCGCGCGCGTGCCCTTGTAGGCCTCGAATTTCTTATGCCGGAATGTGGGGGCGTGCACGTCAAACGCCACCGTCAGGTAATCCGGCCGTTCCTCCTCGAGAATACGAAACATGATATTGAGAAAACCGTACACCGCATTGGTGTGCAGGCCCTCCGAATTCGTCAGATCCGGCAGTCCGAAAAAGGCCCGGTTCAATATGCTGTGTCCATCGATCAGCACCAGTTTTTTGCTCATTGGCCTTGCTGCTCCTTTTAAATCTCCCGCGTGGCTTTTGCGAGCCATTCCTGCTCCTCTTCCTCCAAATACGGGGAAATCTCTTGATACACCATCTTGTGATAGTCATTTAAGCGCCGACGTTCCACAGCGCTCATCTGCTCAGGGTCAATACCGTCCAAATCAATCGGCACGTACGTGATATTCTCAAACCGCAGGAATTGCCCGTATTCATTCGCCTGATCCGCGCAGCAGACCAGCTCATTCTCCAGCCGGATTCCGTACTTTTTCTCAAAATAAAGCCCCGGCTCGTCCGTGGTGATCATGCCGACTTTGAGCTCACAGTCCGCCGTCTTCCAGTGAAAGCGGTTCGGTCCCTCATGCACGCTCAAAAGATGGCCGACCCCGTGCCCGGTACTGTGCTTATAGTCCAGCTTTGCCTCCCACATGGGCTCCCTCGCAATCATATCGAGAGTGCCCGTAGTGACCCCCTTCAAAAAAGAGGCGTTGGCAAGGTTTATATTCGCCCGGCACACCCGGGTAAAGTTGGCCCTCATCTCCTCAGTGATCGGTCCGAGCACAAACGTGCGCGTGACATCGGTCGTCCCCTCCCTGTAGTGGGCTCCGGAATCGATGAGCAGCAGCCCCTCCGGCTCAATCTCCGCATCCGTCTCCGGCGTCGCGGAGTAATGGACAATGGCGCCGTGATCCGCGTAAGCGCAAATCGTCTCAAAGCTTTGCTCCAAAAAACCGTCCTGCTCCTCCCTGAGCTCGCTCAGATAATTTGACACGGAAAGTTCCGTCATCGGAGTCTTCCCCACATTCGTTTTCAGCCAGTACATCAGCCGGCACATCGCCACGCCGTCCTTGCGGTGGGCAATCTTCGAATTGTTGACTTCCACCGGGTTTTTGACCGCCTTCAAAATTTCCGTCGGATCCGGCCGGTCGATAATTTCCGCCGAATCCGGAATGCTCTTGAAGATCCGATAGCTGACCACCTTTTTATTCAGCAAAATGCGCTTGCCCTTCAAGGTCTTCACATAATCCCGAAAGCTGTCATACGGCCTGATCTCGATGTCATTCATGTGCAGATACGCCAGAACCGTCTGTGGAATCGCCTGTTCCTGCGCAAACCAGATACAGTTTTCCCTGCTCACGGAAAAGTAGGACAGAGTAACAGGGACATAGGCAATGTCATTCCCCCGCAGGTTCAGCAGCCACGCAATATCGGTCAGAGAAGATATGAGATGAACATTCGCGCCCTCCTCTGTCATCCTCCGACGCACCTGATCAATCTTTTGCCAAGCGCCCATTCCGGTATATTTCGTGTCAAGAATCCACGTGTTGTTTGCGGAGAGAGGCGGCCGCTCCTTCCAGATCCGCCCGATCAGATCGTCTTCCATCCGGACCGCTCCGTGCTTTTTTCTGGCAATCTCTGCAAGCTCTTCGCCTTTGACCGCACTCACCAGCCGCCCGTCAAATCCGATATTTTCCTCTTCTTTCAAATTTCTTTCAATGTAATCGTTGACTTCGGGAACCCGTTCCTCCCCCATCCGATACAGCTTGATTCCCGTATTCCTCAGTTGGCGCGCCGCCTGAATGAAATAGCGGGCATCCGTCCACAATCCGGCATCCGTCATCGTAATCACAGCGGTGCCGGCAGATCCTGTGAACCCGGTGATATACTCTCTGGCCTTGAAATAGTCCCCTACATACTCGGAATTGTGAAAGTCGGAGGACGGGACCACATAGACTGCTATTTTGCGTTTTTTCATCTCGCGTCGCAGCGCCGTAAGTCTGCCATCAATCATCCCGGCTCTCCCTCATCTCAAAAAAGCGGGTATCCAGCTCCGGATACGATCGCTTGAGTGAAATCGGCTTGCCGGAGCGGTTTAAAAAGCAGTGGCAGCTCTTCCCCGTCGTCCGCAGTTCCCCTGTCTCCTTGTCCGTCATCACATACTCCACTTCCATTCGGATTCCATTGTATTTCACCAGCTTGGTATGAATCACCACCACATCGTCAAAATGCACCATACTGTGATAATTCACCTCAATGGACAGCACAGGACTTATGATCTCAATCTGCTCCATCTGCTTGTAGCTGAGTCCGATCTGATCCATCAGATCCATCCGTGCCTCCTCCATCCACCGCACATAATTGCTGTGATGAATGATACCCATCTGGTCGGTCTCATAATATTTTGCATGGTGCTCGTAAGGAATAATCTTAATATCCTCCCCGGGCTCCGCAACAGCTATCTCCTGCCTCATTGCTCACTCCTCCTAACAGCCTCCCGCTGTCGGTCACCGCGCTCTAATTCCTCTCGTTGCGCTTTTCGATCTCCTCAAACATTGCAATCCTTGTAGCGTGCCGTCCTCCCTGGAACTCTGCGTCCAGATATGCCTTTACAATATCCTTCGCCTTCTCGTTGCCGACGATCCTCGCGCCGAATGCAATGATATTGGCATTATTGTGCTCCTTCACCAAGTGGGCCGTAGTCGTGTCCGAGCACACTGCCGCGCGCACGCCGTCCACCTTGTTGGCGGCGATGGAAATACCGACACCTGTGCCGCAGATCAGCACGGCGCATTCCACCTCGCCCGCAGCCACAGCTCGTCCCACCTTCTCGCCGATCACCGGGTAATGGCAGCTCTCCTCCGTGTCCACACCGTAGTTCACCACCTCGTGCCCCTGCTCCTTCAGCCACGCCGCAATCTCATTCTTCAGCGCAACCGCTGTATGATCATTTCCGATTCCGATTTTCATCGCCTGATTCCTCCTTATGTAATCCGTCCTTCTCTGAAGACGGATAGGTATTTCCAAACAGCTTCACATGTATACGATAGCACAACAGAACCACTTTCTCAAGATATCGTTTCAATACAATTTGAATTTCTTCCTTCGGGTGGATTGGTTTTACCAGAATTGTGCGTATTCCGGCAAGATTCGCCCCGCAGACATCCGTAAAAATCTGATCTCCGACAAAAAGTGTGTTCGACTTGTCCGTCCCAAGCGCGCGCATGGCCCTGCGGTATGCCGAGGGTTTCGGCTTGCCGGCCTTGTAAATATAGCGGACTGCCGCCGCTTCCGCAAACAGCTTTACACGCGGCTCCTTGTTGTTGGACAGAACCAGACACTGAAAGCCCAGCTCCCTAAGATGTGCAAACAAAGCGATCGCCTGCTCGTCGGCAGGCGCTCCATGAGGTACCAGCGTATTGTCGATATCAAAAATCACCCCGCGGTACCCCTCATCATACAGTTTGTCAAAATCAATCCGGTATGTGGAACTCAAATACTCCCCCGGATACAGAAAAAAGCCCATATGCGCCTCCTGCGGCATTACTCGAGCATTTTCTTCAGCTCGTTCATGAAGGTGTTCACATCCTTAAACTCGCGATATACAGACGCAAACCTCACATACGCCACGGCGTCCAGATCCTTGAGCCGATCCATAAGAAGCTCACCGATCAGCGTGCTCGGAATCTCCTTCTCCTCACGGTTGAAAAGCTCCACTTCCACGTCATCCACCAGCTTTGTGATCTGCTGCGCAGAAATTGGGCGCTTGTGGCAGGCACGGAGCACGCCTCCCTCGATCTTGGCCCGGTCATACTGCTCCCGATTGTTGTCCTTCTTGATTATAATCAGTGGAATCGTCTCCACCTTCTCATAGGTCGTAAAACGCTTTCCGCAATCGTCGCAGAGCCGTCTCCTTCGAATCGAATTGTTGTCATCCGCCGGTCTGGAATCGATTACTCTCGTATTCTCACTGCTGCAAAATGGACATTTCATTGCCTTCCACCTCCCGTTTCTCTGCCGTAAACCACCTTAAATCAAGTATAGCTTTTCTGCAATTCCTTGTCAACAAAACCATTTAGAAAATATCTCGATACCAACGGATTGCTTCACAATTCCAACAATCACACCTTGTGCTTCATCTCTTTGTCGTCGAACTCCACGAGAACGATATCCGGTCCGATCCGAACCACCTTGCACCAGGGAATCCAGTACTCGCAATCCTTCCCGAACATACCGAAATACTTGCCCGGCCCCGGCACAATCAGCGCCTCGATCTTCCCGCACTCCCGGTCAAACTCAATGTCCCGCACGCATCCCAGACACCGGCAGTCAATCACGTTGATCACTTCCTTGTCGCACAACTCACAAAACCGCATAGAATCCCCCCTTGGGTCATTCTATGCGGTCTTTTACTCCATCATTCCATATCTTTATCAAACATTGAAGCGGAACAGGATGACATCCCCGTCCTTTACAACATACTCCTTCCCTTCCAGTCCGACGATCCCTTTTTCCTTGGCAGCAGCCAGACTCCCGCAGTCCAGGAGATCCTGATAGTTGACCACCTCAGCCCGAATGAAGCCCCGCTCAAAATCACTGTGGATTTTGCCTGCCGCCTGCGGAGCCTTTGTCCCTTCCCGGATCGTCCACGCGCGGCACTCATCCTCTCCCGCAGTGAGAAAGCTCATCAGTCCCAGCAGGCGGTAGCTCGCCCTGATCAGCTTGTCCAGCCCGGATTCCGACAGCCCAAGATCCTCCAGAAACATTGCCTTCTCATCGTCCTCCAGCTCCGCGATCTCCTGCTCAATCTGTGCGCAGATCACAAAGACCGCGCTGCCCTCCTCCTCTGCGATTTTCCGGACAGCCGCAACCTGCGAATTGTTCGCGCCGTCATCCGCCAGATCCTCCTCCGCAACATTGGCCGCATAGATAGTCTTTTTCGCGGTGAGGAGATTGTAGGATTCAAACCACGCCTGCATATCCTCATCCTCCGGCACCTCAAATTGCTTTGCCATCCGGCCGTCCTCCAGATGCTTCTTCACTGCCTCCAGAAGCTCCAGCTCCTTCCCCAGCGCCTTGTCCATCCGCGCCTGCTTGGCAATCTTAGCAATCCGCCGCTCCAAAATCTCGATATCCGAGAAAATCAGCTCCAGATTAATTGTCTCTATATCCCTCGCCGGGTCGATGCTCCCGTCCACATGCACAATATTCGTATTCTCAAAACAGCGCACCACATGCACAATGGCGTCCACCTCACGGATATTCGCCAAGAACTGGTTCCCGAGCCCCTCTCCCTTGCTCGCCCCCTTCACCAGCCCTGCGATATCCACGAACTCAATCGTCGCCGGCGTCACCTTTTTCGTGTGATACAGCTGCCCCAGCTTCTCAATCCGCTCATCCGGCACTGCCACGATTCCCACATTCGGATCGATCGTGCAGAACGGGTAGTTTGCAGACTCCGCTCCTGCCTTGGTCAGTGAATTAAACAATGTACTCTTTCCCACATTTGGGAGTCCGACTATGCCCAATTTCATATGTCTCTATTCTCCTTTGATTTCTCTGTAGTTATGTAGTATAGCACGATGTGCCTTTCCTCTCAAGTTCAATTTGCAAAACTTTGGATCAAACCGCTGTATTATAAGTGCAAACCTTTCAGTTGTGCTATTGATTTTATGTCCAGCTTGGGGTATAATCCTCATTGAAAGGTACGATGATAATATCGGTAAGTTCTCAACGGAGGTTGGAGCATGGAAATCAAGCGGGATCGTTATTTGAAGAAAATCATCTCCTATATGTGGGATGGTCAGGTGAAGGTCATCACCG
>JAFLRQ010000061.1:0-8079 GCA_022511395.1 Agathobacter sp.
TAATACGCATAGGTCATCGGTTCATCTTTTTTCAGAATGTCCGCGTCCAGAACCTTACCCAGAAATACGGTGTGGGTGGAGGTCTCCATCTTGTCGATGACCTCACAGGCGATATAGGCGCAGGCATCTGCCACCACAGGCATGTTGCCCTTCAGCACGCTCTTTACATCGTCAAATTTGTTGTAATCCTTGCCGCTTTTGAAACCGAATGTGCCGATGACACCGGGATCTGTGTTCTCCCCCAGAACGGAAATTGCAAATCTTCCCGTGCTCTGGATACATTGGTTGGTATAATTGTCATGGTTGATGCTCACGGCAATGGTGGCCGGATCAGAGGTGATCTGCATGGCGCTGTTCGCCGTACAGCCCGTGGCCCTGCCGTTATCCCATGTGCTTACCACGTACACTCCGTAAGACAGTTGATGAAATGCGCTCTTATTCATAATGGATCCCCCTCGTTTTTTTGTTTTATTGCAGGCTGCAGCCTGTGCCTGCAGAATCATTGTGCCACGCCCAGCATCGTTTTATAACGGTGGACTGCTTTAAAAAGAGAGCGGAGTGGATGGGATTCGAACCCACGTGCCCGAAACTCGAGCAACTGCATTTCGAGTGCAGCTCGTTATGACCTCTTCGATACCACTCCGTATTGGCTGAGATAGCTGTTGTGATAACGGCCATCCTCCGTGACATCCTCACCGAACCACTCCGGCGGGACAAAGGCGTTGGCGTCCTCCACCGAATCAAACTCCACCTCAACCAGTGTGAGGCTTGCAAGCGTGCCGCCAAAAACGTCAAGCTCTGCCGTGAGCCCTCCGGACAGGGGGATGAGATAGCGTGTCTTCTCAATCAGGAGTCCGTCGATCTTTTCCGCCAGATGTGCATATGCCTCTGCGGTAAGCGGCAGGTTATACTCCTCGCGCGCCATGAGTCCGTCACCCTTGTAGGTCAGGGAATAGGTGTCGTTGGAGCGGCGGATGCGCACCACCGGGGAGGTGCAAAGATAGCCTTGGGAAATGTGCCTTGTCTCGTAATTCTCCAGATTTTCCGGCATTTTGGCGATCAAGTATTTTCTCTCAATTTCCATTCCCAATCCCCCTGATGGTTTCCGTCGCTCTCTAGTATAACCTAATTCTTGTGAAAAGAAAAGAGTTTTGTTATAATCATTTTTAGAATAAGAGCGGAGAGCTCGGGAGAGGGAGGAATAAAAATGAGTAAAATCGGCATATTTATGGCGAGCGGCTGCGAGGAGATTGAGGGACTGACGGTGGTGGATATCGCGCGGCGCGCCGGAATTGAGATCGATATGATTTCCGTCACAGGGACAAAAGAGGTCTGCGGCTCCCACAAGATCACGTTTTTTGCGGACACGACCAAGGAGCAGGCGGATTACGCTGCGTATGACGGGATTGTTCTGCCGGGCGGCATGCCGGGGACAACCAATCTGGGGGCGGATGAGACGGTGAACCGCGTGATCCGGCAGTTTGCCGGGGAGGGCAAGCTGGTGGCGGCCATCTGTGCGGCGCCGAGCGTGCTTGGACAGGCAGGGCTTTTAAACGGGAAGAAGGCGGCCTGCCATCCGGGGTTTGAGGAGAAGCTCACCGGAGCAGAGGTCCGGACGGAGCAGGTGGTGGTTGACGGCAATATCATCACAAGCCGGGGCATGGGAACGGCGATTCCCTTTGCGCTGGAGATTGTCCGGTATTTCGCGGACGACGCGGCGGTGGAAAAGCTAAAGACCGCACTGGTGTATTGAGGCCGGAAAAAGAAAAGGCGTCCTCCGATTGGGGGACGCCGTATAATAGGAGCAATTATCTCATCTGCTCTTCCTGCTTCATGATCATCTTCTTGACCATTTCTCCACCGATGGAGCCAGCCTGCTTAGAGGTAAGGTCACCGTTGTAACCGTCCTTAAGCGGTACTCCCAGCTCGCTTGCTACCTCTTCCTTGAAACGCTTCATTGCTTCCTTTGCCTCCGGAACTGCCATACGGTTAGTTCCTGAACTGCTGTTGCTTGCCATAGTTTTCACCTCCTGTTCTATTTAATCAGACCTAAGATCTGCGGACGGCAGTCCACAGGATCTTAAGTCCGCGGTCTGTCATCTGCTTTTCTCATGCTCTGCAATCCTTATTGTGACCAGATTAAGAAAAAATATGAAAATTCTGTGATGACAATTACTGGGAAAAAAAGGCTTTGCAAATATGTCCGCTCTATGCTATACTATTTCAGTGATTGTATTGAGTAAGATTATGCCCATTTTACCCGGGCATTACAGAAATAAGGAGGAAACAGCCAGCATGAGCGTACAGGTAGAAAAATTAGAACACAATATGGCGAAACTCACCATCGAGGTATCTGCGGACGAGGTGGAGAAGGCACTGGAGAGCGCATACCAGAAACAGAAGGGCAAGATCAGTATTCCGGGCTTTCGCAAGGGGAAGGTGCCGAGGGCGATGATTGAGAAAATGTACGGCGCGAGCATTTTTTATGAAGATGCCGCGAATGAGCTGATACAGCAGACTTACCCGTCGGCGATCGACGAGAGCGGAGAGGATATCGTGTCGCGCCCGAGCGTGGACCTTGTGCAGATCGAGAAAGGAAAGCCGTTTATCTATACGGCGGAGGTCGCGGTGCGTCCGGAGGTCAAGCTCGGACAGTACAAGGGCGTTGCCGTCACAAAGGTGGATACTGCCGTGACCGAGGCCGAGGTGGATGAGGCGCTGGAGAAGGAGCGAGGGAACAACGCGAGAACCATCCAGGTGACAGACCGTCCGGTTGCCGGGGGAGATGTCGCCGTAATTGATTTTGAGGGCTTTGTGGACGGCGAGGCGTTTGCCGGAGGAAAGGGCGAGAATTACAAGCTTGAGATTGGCTCGCACAGCTTTATCGACACGTTTGAGGATCAATTGATTGGAAAGAATATCGGAGATGACGTGGATGTCAACGTGACCTTCCCGGAGGACTATCAGGCCGCGGAGCTTGCGGGCAAGCCTGCTTTATTTAAGGTAAAGATCCATGGGATCGAGGCGAAGGAGTTGCCGGAGCTGGACGATGAGTTTGCGCAGGATGTTTCCGAGTATGAGACCCTTGCGGAGTATAAGGACAGTGTGAAGAAGCAGCTCGAGGAGCAGAAGGAGAACGAGGCGAAGCGCGCGAAGGAGGACGAGGCGCTGCAGAGCATTATCGAGACCTCCGAGATGGATATTCCGGATGTGATGGTTGATACGCAGTGCGATACAATGCTGGATGAGTTTGCGCAGCGCATTTCGTGGAACGGATTGTCCATGGAGCAGTATCTACAGTTCTCCGGCACTACCGTGGACGGGCTGCGTGAGCAGATGCGTCCGGAGGCGTTGAGCCGCATTCAGAGCAGCCTTGTCCTGGAGCAGATCGCCAAGGAGGAAAATCTTGAGGCGTCGGACGAGGAAGTGGACGCGGAGATCGCAAAGATGGCGGAGCGGTACGGAATGCAGGCCGATCAGCTCAAGGAGAGCATGGGTGAGGCAGAGACGAATTCTGTTAAGAGAGAGCTCAAAATCACCAAGGCGATTGACCTTGTGCTGGAGCATGCGGTAGAGAAGTAATGTGAACGACACAGAGCGGGAGGCATTTTATGAGTTTAGTACCTTATGTAATAGAACAGACGAGCAGGGGCGAGCGGAGCTATGACATTTATTCCCGCCTTTTGAAGGACCGGATTATCTTTTTGGGCGAGGAGGTCAATGAGGCGACGGCCAGTCTTGTGGTGGCCCAGCTCCTTTTTCTGGAGTCTGAGGATCCGGGGAAGGATATTCAGCTTTATATCAATTCTCCGGGCGGAATGGTGACCGCCGGACTTGCGATCTATGACACGATGCAGTATATCAAGTGCGATGTGTCTACGATCTGTATCGGACTGGCAGCCAGCATGGGAGCCTTTCTTCTCGCGGGAGGTACGAAGGGCAAGCGCTATGCATTGCCAAACGCGGAGATCATGATTCATCAGCCCTCCGGAGGTGCCAGAGGACAGGCGACGGAGATTCAGATTGCGGCAGAGAACATATTGAAGACGAAGAAAAGGTTGAATGAGATTCTTGCTGCAAACACCGGCAAGCCCTACGAAATTGTCGCGGAGGACACGGAGCGGGATCACTATATGTCCGCGGAAGAGGCGAAGGAGTACGGCTTGATCGACGATGTGATTGTCAGCAGATAATTTTGGAGAGCAGGGAAATATGGCAGGAAAAAATGATGGTAAAATCCGCTGTTCCTTTTGCGGGAAAACGCAGGAACAGGTGGGACGGCTGATTTCGGGACCGAACAACGATGTATTTATCTGTGATGAGTGCGTGGATATCTGTGCTGAGATTATCGAGGAGGAAGGCTTTGACACGGATAACCGGCGCTCGGTTCAGGAGGAGATCAACCTCTTAAAGCCGGAGGAGTTAAAGAAGTTTCTGGATGATTATGTCATCGGACAGGATCAGGCGAAAAAGGTGCTGTCCGTGGCTGTATACAATCATTACAAGCGGGTGCTGGCGGGACCGGACATCGGTGTGGAGCTGCAGAAGAGCAACATTTTGATGCTGGGTCCCACAGGTTCGGGCAAGACCTTGCTGGCGCAGACGCTGGCGCGTGTGCTGAATGTGCCGTTTGCCATTGCGGACGCAACAACTTTGACTGAAGCGGGATATGTGGGAGAGGATGTGGAGAACATCCTGCTCAAGCTGATTCAGGCGGCGGACTATGATGTGGATCGCGCGCAGCACGGGATTGTCTATATTGATGAGATTGATAAGATCACCAAAAAGTCGGAAAATGTTTCCATCACCAGGGATGTCTCAGGCGAGGGAGTGCAGCAGGCGCTGCTCAAGATTCTTGAGGGGACGGTTGCGTCCGTGCCGCCGCAGGGCGGAAGAAAGCATCCGCAGCAGGAGCTGATTCCGATTGATACTACAAATATTCTTTTTATCTGCGGAGGCGCGTTTGACGGTCTGGAGAAAATCATTGATTCGCGCATGGATGCATCCACGATTGGGTTTAACGCGGAGGTGCATTCCAAGTCCGAGGTCAATGTCGGTGAGTCATTTAAGCAGGCGCTGCCCCAGGATTTTGTGAAGTTTGGAATGATTCCGGAATTTATCGGCCGCGTGCCGATTACGGTGTCGCTGGATGCGCTGGATCGGGAGGCACTGATCCGCATTATGCACGAGCCGAAGAACTCTCTGATCAAGCAGTACACCAAGCTCTTTGAGCTGGATGGGGTGGGATTGGAGTTTACGGAGGATGCCGTCTGCGCAATTGCGGAGAAGGCGCTGGAACGCAAGACTGGGGCCCGCGGACTTCGGGCGATCATGGAGGCAGTTATGCTTGACCTCATGTATCAGATTCCGTCGGATGAGTCAATCAGCCGCTGTGTCATTGACCGGGAGCTGGTGGAACAGAATTTAAAGATTGAGGATAAAAAGAAAGCAAAGGTGGAACAAATCGACACAGGAAAGCAGGAAGACCTTGCGTCGTAGCCATCGACGGGAAGTAAATATGAAAAATACAGCAATGACGATACCTGCGGTGGCATTGCGTGGAATGACGATTTTACCCGGCATGATAGCACATTTTGACATCAGCCGGGATCGTTCTATGCGGGCGGTTCAGGCTGCAATGACGGAGGGCCAGCGCGTGTTTCTGGTGACTCAGAAGGACGTGGAGCAGGAGAATCCGGGCATTGACGGGCTGTACCGGATGGGCATTGTGGCGAATGTCAAGCAGGTCATCAAACTTCAAAACGACATTGTGCGCATTCTTGTGGAGGGCACGAATCGGGCGGAGGCATACGGATACGAGGATCGGGAGGATTACGTGGAGGCACAGATCCTCTGTTATGATTCCGACGATGAGGAGGAGCTTCCGCAGCAGGCGCAGCGCGCCATGGTTATGGCAGTGCAGGAGACCTTTGTCAAGTATGCGCGGATTCATGGCAAGATCGGGCAGGATGTTTTACAGAAGGTGGGAAAAACATGGGAGCTGTCGAAGCTTTTGGATTATGTGGGAAACAACCTTCCGATACGGTACAGCGAGAAACAGAAGCTTCTGGAAGCGGTTTCCCTGACCGAGCGCCATGAGCTTTTGCTTGGGATGCTCCTGCAGGAGATTGAGGTGCTGGCGATCAAGAACGATTTTCAGCACAAGGTGCAGGAGCGTGTAGAAAAACATCAGAAGGAGTATGTGCTCAGGGAGCAGATGTCCCTGATCAAGGAGGAGCTGGGCGAGAATAACACGGAGTCCGACGCGGAGAACTATGAAAGCAAACTCGCCGGACTGGATTGCTCCGAGGAGGTCCGGGAGAGGATCAAAAAGGAGATCAACCGTTTCAAGGGAATCAGCGCAAATTCATCGGAGAGTACGGTCAGCAGGGGCTACATTGAGACCCTGCTGGAGCTGCCGTGGAATAAAATGTCACAGGACAATCGTGATCTTTCGCACGCGGAGAAAGTGCTCGATGAGGATCATTACGGTCTGGAAAAGGTGAAGGAGCGCATGATTGAATTCCTTGCGGTGCGAAATCTGACCAGCAAGGGGGAGAGCCCGATCATCTGTCTGGTGGGACCGCCGGGAACCGGAAAGACCAGTATTGCGCGCTCAATCGCAAAGGCTCTGGACAAAAAGTACGTCCGGGTGTCGCTGGGCGGAGTGCGGGACGAGGCGGAAATCCGCGGACATCGAAGAACCTATGTCGGCGCAATGCCGGGGCGGATTGTCGCGGGACTTCGCACTGCGGGAGTTAAAAACCCGCTGATGCTCTTGGATGAGATTGACAAGGTATCCAGCGATTATAAGGGGGATACATCCGCGGCGCTTCTGGAGGTTCTCGACAGTGAACAAAACAGCAAGTTTCGCGATCACTATGTGGAGCTGCCGGTGGATTTGTCGGAGGTGCTTTTTATTGCGACCGCCAACTCGGTGCAGGATATTCCAAAGCCTCTGCTGGACCGCATGGAGCTGATTGAGGTCACGAGCTACACGGAAAACGATAAGTTTCACATTGCGAAGGAGCATCTGCTGGATAAGCAGCTCACAAAGAACGGCGTGAAACCGTCGCAGCTGAAAATTACAGACAAGGCGATGCAGGACATCATCCGCTTTTATACGAGGGAGGCGGGAGTCCGCGATCTCGAACGCAAGCTGGGGGAGATCTGCAGGAAAGCGGCAAAGCAGATCTATCAGGACAAGGTGAAGGAGCTTCGGGTGACCCGCAGCAATCTGGAGGATTACCTCGGAAAGAAAAAATATCGGCAGGACACAAAAAATAAAAAGGATGAGGTGGGCATTGTCCGCGGGCTGGCGTGGACCAGTGTGGGCGGTGTGACCCTGGAGATTGAAGTGAATGTGATGCCGGGCAAGGGAGAGCTTGTGCTCACCGGAAAACTCGGCGATGTGATGAAGGAATCGGCGCGGGCCGGCATCAGCTATATCCGATCCATCAGCGAGGCTTACGGGATTGACGCGGATTATTTCAAGGAGCATGATATCCACATTCATATCCCGGAGGGAGCCGTGCCGAAGGACGGCCCGTCCGCGGGAATTACAATGGCGCTCGCGATACTCTCGGCGGTGACCGAACAGCGGGTGCGGGCGGATATCGCGATGACCGGAGAGATTACGCTGAGAGGGAGGGTTCTTCCCATCGGCGGGTTAAAGGAAAAGCTTCTGGCGGCAAAAAATGCCGGGATGCACACGGTCTGTGTGCCGAAGGAGAATGAGAAGGATTTGGACGAGATTTCGGAGGAGATCACGGAGGGTATGGAAATCCTTACGGTTGAGCACATGGATCAAGTCATCAAAGCTGCGATGCGGAGCAATCCGTGAGGTATTAAGATATAGAAACAAAAGAGCCCGCACATTGTGCGGGTTCTTGTAATACACACGGCAGATTTCATCTGCCGCGTGTATTATAAGATGCGCACAGCCGCATGGGGAAATATGCCGCTTCGCGGCTGCGGCTGGCGCGGTGCCCATGGCAGATTTCATCTGCCGTGAGATGAAGGGTAGGAGGTGCCGGGAAATGATAATCAAGCAGGTCAATCTGGAAACGGTGTGCGGGA
>JAFLRQ010000061.1:8179-12637 GCA_022511395.1 Agathobacter sp.
AGGAGGTGCCGGGAAATGATAATCAAGCAGGTCAATCTGGAAACGGTGTGCGGGATCACAAGCGAGATTCCGGACAATCCATACAACGAGGTGGCGTTTGCCGGCAAGTCCAACGTGGGCAAGTCCTCGCTGATCAACGCACTCATGAACCGGAAGGCGCTTGCGCGCACCTCGGCGCAGCCGGGAAAAACGCAGACCATCAATTTTTACAACGTCAATGACGCAGTGTATCTGGTGGATTTGCCGGGCTACGGTTACGCCAGCGCCGGGATCGAGATCCGCGAGAAGTGGGGCCGTATGATCGAGAATTACCTGCACGGCTCAAAGCGCTTGCGCGCAGTGTTTCTGCTGATCGACATCCGCCATGAGCCCTCGGAAAATGACCGTATGATGTATGAGTGGATGGTGGAAAACGGATATCCGCCGATCATCATTGCAACCAAGTCGGACAAATTGAACCGCAGCCAGATCGCAAGGCACACGCAGGTGATAAGGGACGTTCTTCAGGTGGAGCCGGGGACGGCTGTGATACCGTTTTCCTCTGAGACAAAGCAGGGGAGGGAGGAGGTCTGGGGACTGATTGAATCGCTGGCCGGGCTGCAGGACACCCCTGACGGGCCGGAAAGCAGCTCCGTTGAAACAGAGCCGGAGGATGTGGCTGCAAGCGGGGATCAGCCCAGAGAGCGCAAGCCGCGCTGGAAGAATACAGGCCGCCCGGTAGCGAAGAAAACCAAGAAAAAAGAGCAGCAAAAGAGAGAAAAAAGAAGAAGGTAGCATAGTAATATAGAATGTAATATATAAGTAAAGAAGGCAAGCGTTATGAAGAACAAATATGTACTGGTAGTGGGAATGCTCTGTGTGATTCTGGCGGTCAGCATGGGACTGACGACGCTCTATGTGACGCACCAAAAGGAGGGGAGTGACCGGCAGGAGTTTACAGTTGTGACTTCCTTTTATCCGATCTATCTTGCGACACTCAATGTAGCAAAGGATATTCCGGGAGTGAAGGTTGAGAATCTCAGCGAGCCGCAGACGGGGTGCCTTCACGATTTTCAGCTCACGCCGGAGGATATGAAGCGCCTGAGCACAGCGGAGGTGTTTGTGGTCAACGGGGGCGGGATTGAGGGCTTTCTGGAGGAGGTGGCTTCTTCCTATTCCCGCCTGAAAATGATTCAGGCGTGTGAACCGGTCGAGTTGTTGAGCGACGGGGAGGAGACCAATGCCCATGCGTGGATGAGCCCTGCCAGATACCGCGAGATGGTGCAGTATATTGCGCTGGAGCTCTCAGAGGCGGATCCCGCGCATGAGAGCGCATATCAGAAAAATGCAGATGCCTATGATGCGCGGATCGAGAAGCTTGAAAAGCGCATGGAGGCGCTGGCAGACGCGGCGAGTGGGACGAAGGTGATTCTCTTTCACGAAGCGTTTGATTACGTGTTGGAGGATTGTGGAATGCAGGTGTGCCTTGTCATGGATCTGGACGAGGAGCGGCAGGTCAGCGCAGGGGAGATTGCGGATGTTGTGGCGGCCGTGCAGGAGGAGCGGGCGTCGCTCATTCTCGCGGAGGAACGGTATGGCAGGGCGCTGGCGGAGCTGGTGCAGAAGGAGACGGACGTCGCGGTGCTCTATCTCGACCCTCTGACGAGGGGCAGTTATGACCCGGACAGTTATTTGAGCGGAATGGAGCAGAATATTGAGCGGCTGCAGCAGTATTTTGTGCCGTAGAAAGGAATGTCCATGCGAAAAATTATAAACCCTTGCGGGTTTCACTGTATTAAGGTGAACCATCTCGGCGTGAAATTCAACGAGCAGGTAGTTCTCTCCGACGTGAATTTACATATTCACTGCGGTTCCTTAAACGCGGTCATCGGAAAGAACGGAGCGGGAAAGTCTACGCTGGTGCGCGCCATGTTAAACGATATCCCGCACACCGGCGAGATTGAGTTCCGAGACACGAAGGAAGGAAACATGCACCGGCTAAAGATCGGCTATGTGCCTCAGTCGGTCAATATTGAGGACAATACGCCAATCAGTGTTTACGATTTGCTGGCGAGCTACGAGTCCCGCCATCCGGCGTTTCTGCCGAAGAATCGCAGAGTGTATCAGAAGATTAAGGAGGCGCTGCGCGTATTTGAAGTGGAGGATCTGATTGACCGGCAGGTGTGCAAGCTATCCGGAGGACAGCTGCAGAGGGTGCTTTTGTCTCTTGCGATCATGGATGAACCAAACCTTCTTCTCCTGGATGAACCGGTATCCGGCATTGATCAGAACGGCATGGAGCTTTTTTTCCGGACGATGGACTATTTGAAAAAGCATTATGACCTTGCCATCATTCTGATTTCGCATGATCTGGATTATGTGGAGAAATACGCGGATCATGTCGTGCTCTTAGATCGGACTGTGCTGCGGCAGGGCACGGCGCGGGAGGTTTATGGGAGCCCGGAGTTTGACCGTGTGTTTGGCGTTGGAAACCGAAAGCACTGGGTAAAGGAGGGGGTGTGACATGGATTGGACCGCATGGCTGGATTACAGGTTTATGAGGAGTGCGCTGGCCGCAATTCTTATCATAACACCGCTGTTTGGACTTATGGGAACCATGATCGTCAATAAAAAAATGGCCTTTTTTTCCGATGCGCTGGGGCACTCTGCTCTGACCGGAATTGCGGTGGGAGTGGTCTGTGGCGTGAGGAATACGAATTTGTCGATGGTTGTCTTTGCGGTCGTGTTTGCGCTTTTTCTCAATCAGATCGGAAGCAGGAGCACGGCATCTACGGATACGGTCATCTCTGTCTTTTCCTCCTGCTCGGTTGCGGTCGGGCTTGCAATTCTTTCCAAGGGTGGAAATTTCAGCAAATACAGCGGGATCCTTGTGGGAGATGTATTGAGCATCACGGATCGGGAGATTTTATATTTGATGGCAATATTTGTGCTGACGGTCGTCGTGTGGGTATGGGGGTTCAACTGGCTGAACGCGATCTGTATCCACCGGGCGCTGGCGGGGAGCAAGCGGATTCCGGTGAAGCTGATGGACAACATTTTTGCGGTGCTGACCGCGCTCATTGTGATGGTATCCATCAAGTGGGTCGGGATTTTGATTATCAACGCCCTCCTGATTCTGCCAGCAGCGTCCGCCCGGAACCTGTCGGTGAATATGCGGGAGTATCATTTGTTTTCCCTGGTCTTTTCGGTGTTTTCCGGAGTGCTCGGGCTGGTGCTGAGCTTTTACACGAATGTGGCGACGGGGCCGATGATTGTGATCATTGCTTCGGTCATCTATTTTATGACTTATTTTCTGGGAAGACGGTGCACGGAGTAATGAAAAAATGGAAAATTTGACCGATTGTATAAAATGTGATACAATCGATGTATACATTATACAGTGAACAAGCAGAAAAAGGTGAAACGTGAAAGAGATTACGCTGAAGGCGCTTGCGAAAATCAATCTCGGTCTGGATGTGATCGGAAAGCGTGAGGACGGCTACCACGAGCTGCGCATGGTTATGCAGACCATACATCTCCATGACCGTCTGCAGATCCGCCGGACTAGTGAGCCGGGAATTAAAATCCATACGAATCTGTCCTTCCTGCCGGTGAATGAGAGCAATCTGGTGTATCAGGCCGCATCGCTTCTGATGACGGAATTTAAAATCACGGAGGGCGTGGAGGTCAACCTCTCCAAGAGGATCCCGGTGTCGGCCGGAATGGCGGGAGGCAGTACGGACGCAGCCGCCATGCTCTACGGGATGAACCGTCTGTTTGAGCTTGGCCTCTCCCGAGGGGAGCTGATGGAGCGGGGCTTAAAGCTTGGAGCGGACATTCCCTACTGCCTGATGCGGGGGACGGCTCTGGCGGAGGGGATTGGCGAGGAGCTGACGCAGCTGCCGCCCATGGTAAAAGGCCCGGTGCTCATCGCAAAGCCCGCAGTCTCCGTACCCACGAAGCTTGTCTATCAGAAACTGAAGCTGGACAAGGGAATGTCGCACCCGGATATCGATTCGCTTGTCCGCGCAATTCAGAAGAAGGATTTTGACGGAGTCTGCGCCCATATGGGAAATGTGCTGGAGACGGTCACGATACCGATGTATCCGGTGATTGAGCAGATTAAGGAACAGATGTTGAACTCCGGAGCGGCGGCAGCAATGATGAGTGGAAGCGGGCCTACGGTGTTTGGCCTGTTTCGGGATGAGAAGTCCGCGGTTCAGGCAGTGAATGAGATGCGGTCTTCGAATCTGGCTCGGCAGGTTTTTCTCACGGGGATCTACAATAATCGGCGGGAGTAATATGCTCACAGCCGCATAAGGAAATATGCCGCTTCACGGCTGCGGCTGGCGCAGTGCTCACGGTCGATGAAATCGGCCGTGAGTATATCAAGATGCGCACAGCCGCATAAGGAAATATACCGTTTCACGGCTGCGGCTGGCGCAGTACTCACGGCCGATGAAATCTGCCGTGAGTATA
>JAFLRQ010000062.1:0-1978 GCA_022511395.1 Agathobacter sp.
AACAGCATTCCCGCCCGAGGGTGGAAATGCTGTCCGTCTGTCTTTATTTGAATTTGAAATAATATATTTTCGGAGCTCTGGTATAGTTCATGCGATCCGCATCCAAATCCCATTGCCCTTTTCCGTCAACATATAAGACAAAGTAGAGATATTTTCCCAGATTGTCAAAATCTAACATGTTTTCCTTATACGTTCCCCAAAGGGACAGGCCCGCATTTATTACCGTTTCAAGGTCATAGCTTTTTCCCGGTGCAACCATGGTGTCGCCAACCCCTGACATGTTGTCCCAGGCAAGGCATTCAGCAAGATAATCCGGAATCGTTTCGTCTGAAATATTTCCATATGTATCATATCTGTATATATACGCTGCCGTATCCATGCTCTTTGCGACTTGCATTCTTGTTCCTCTTGGCACCATATATACGGTTTTGCCGTTGATTTTTTTGGTAGTTATGCTTTTCCCCGCCGGCGCCTGGAAGGTCAGTTCCGGGTTCACTTCCTTATTGGGATATTTATAGATCATTTTCAGGTTCTTGATGTAGAACATCGCGGTTACCTTGTTGTTCTTGCCCAGATAGAAGCGAAGCTTATAGGTGTTAATTCCGGCTTTGTAGGTATATTCTAAATAACTTTTCCATACAGAAACATCGATCTCAGGGTACTCATATTGTACCGTTTTATAAATTCTATCCGTTTTGTCGACCTTTACCTTGGCCGTTTTTCCATACTGCTTTTTCACAAAGGATGCCGTACTGCCCAATTTTACGTTGCGGTTTGTTTTGTCGGTACGGATTTGGCCCTTTGTAGCTGTTTTTTTGTATACCCACGCGTAAGCCCACTCGTCACCTTGGGTCTGCTCCAAAAAGTCCTGTGTTCCCTTGTCATCAGTAACGATAAAATCCTTCGCGCTCAGTTTGGCCGGAGCTGCATTTGCTGCCTGTGCGGTTTCCGCCGGCATCAGTGTCACCAGCATGGCAAGTGTCAATATGGCTGCAATCAGATGTGTCCGTCTCTTCATAAAACTGTTCTCCTTCGCCTTTCGTGTCTTTGCATGTCAGAATAATTGTATATCGTTTGCTGTATACCGTCAAGAGTGATACAGGATTAACTGTTGTCGTGGTTAAGGGGACTAATGGAAAAAATGCAAAAGATGTGAAGGCTTTGAGGGCGATGATCAAGACGCAAAATATTTAGGACACAAATCTTCCCACTATTCGGGTTCACCAAACAATATCTGCATGTAATCCCTTTTTTCCATTATAATTCGGATAACTTCCATATAGCTATCGCGCACACGATAGAATGCCTTATACTTTTTAAAGTTGACTGAATAAAAACCGGTAAAGAGCCCTCTGTATACGACCGGCACCCCGGAAAGCGGAAATTGTTTTTTCTTCTCTATCTCGTCTATAAAGTCATTTACATACCTATCAGCAACATCAGACTCTTTTGAGGCTTCATACACTTCATCCCACACCGCATCCATATCGCGCATTGCCTCCGGTGTATATCGGATTATATATTTTGTCATCGGTCATTCCTTTTGTTTTTAAAGTGGCTGCGGAAATCATCCTGTGAAAGCCATCCTTCCTCTTCTGCTGAGCGAATACCGGCATTAAGCTCACATAGCAGCTGAATCATGGCCTCTGCTTTCTGGAAGTTCTCCTCGTCCTTTATATCACGAATGCTGTATACTCCGTGTCCATTCCGTGTTAAATATACAGGTGAGCCGGTAGATACTTTTTCTAAAACGCTGCCATAATTTCTTAAATCTGAAACAGGTGCAATCGTTGGCATATATCCACATCCTTTCGATGAATTTATAGAAATATCATAACATAATCTATCCGTTCCTTCAACAGATTATTCGCTTGAGTTTCCGTCTAGTTTCCCTCCGCCTGAATCAGCTTCACAATGGTGCCAATGGAATCCATCTGCCCGCTCTCGGACATGGCTTTCATATACTGCGCCCGGTCGC
>JAFLRQ010000062.1:2078-7024 GCA_022511395.1 Agathobacter sp.
ATGGAATCCATCTGCCCGCTCTCGGACATGGCTTTCATATACTGCGCCCGGTCGCGGTACACCTCATGCACTGCGGAAAGCAGCGTCTCGTCGGTCAGGTTCTCCTCCTGGAGTACGTAGGAAAAGCCCTGCTTTTGGAAAGACTTTGCGTTTAGGATCTGGTCGCCGCGGCTTGCCTCCGCAGAGAGCGGAATCAGGATATTCGGCTTGTGGAGCGCCAAAAGCTCGCAGATCGAGTTGGCGCCGGCGCGGGAGATCACAAGGCTTGCGAGTGCCAGCAGGTCGGACAGCTCCTCATTGGCGTACTCCATCTGCACATACCCGGCGGCGCCGGCAAGCGAGTTGTCCAGATTGCCCTTGCCGCAGAGATGAATCACGTAAAAGGTCTCGAGGAGCTTTGGCAGTACCCGGCGGACTGCATCGTTGATCGCTTTTGAGCCGCTGCTTCCGCCCACGATGAGCAGCACCGGCTTCTGGCGGCTGGAGAAGCCGCAGAGCGTCCGCGCCGCCTCCGCGTTGCCGGAGAAGAGCTCGCGGCGGATGGGGGAGCCGGTCAGAACCGCCTTGTCGGCCGGGAGATATTTCATGGTTTCCGGGAAGTTACAGCACACCTTTTTCGCGCCCTTGACGGCGATGCGGTTGGCAAGTCCCGGCGTGATGTCGGATTCATGGATGATGGCGGGGATTCCGCGGCGTTTCGCTGCCAGCACGACGGGAACGGATACGAATCCGCCCTTGGAAAAGACGACATCCGGCTTTTCTTTTTTTAGGATCGAGAGGGCCTGGCCATACCCCTTGAGCACCTTGAAGGGGTCCGAAAAGTTTTTCCAGTCAAAATATCTGCGCAGCTTTCCGGAGGAGATGCCCCGATAGGGGATGCCCTGGGCTTCGATCAGCTCCCGCTCCATTCCATTGTAAGAACCGATATATGTAATGTCGTAGCCGGCTTCCTTCAGCGCCGGAAGAAGGGCGATATTCGGTGTGACATGTCCGGCTGTGCCGCCTCCGGTCATAACAATTTTCTTTTTTCCCATGATGCAGCCTTTCTGTTTTCTTCTATATAATATGAAATCCGCCTCGCGTGGTTCCCGGAGTTCCTCCCTTTTTATCTTACAACTCACAGGAGAAAAGTCAAGGGTTGAAAAATCCTTGTGCATGTGCAATGATGGAGTGGTAGCGGAACATGCACCGGCGGAGGATGAGATGATGTGGGAGCAGTTGTTTGAGCAGAGCATATGGAACAGGGGACGGCAGTATTACGCCAATGGCAGAGTCACCAACCTGCAGAAGGATGGAGATCTGTATACGGCGGAAGTCATTGGAACCAAGCCATATCCGGTGAAGATCCGGTTTCAGGGACAAAAGCCGCCGATTATGCTCTGTACCTGTGCTTATGCGAGGGAGAAACACAATTGCAAACACATGGCTGCTGTACTCATTGCGGCGGAGGATATGCAGAATCCCTCGCAGGAGACAAACCTGCCTCGGGCGGGCAAGCTCTCGGTGAACCGGAGGATCTATCCCTTTGTAAAGGGAGAGGAATACGAATATTTTGATTTTGCGCAGATCACGGACGGCTATCGGATTATGGAGAAGGATTACGATGAGGCGCGCGCAATGATCGAGGAGAAGAAAATTTCTGTCACCCGGTTTCAGAACGGATACAGCATGTACTCCCGGGGGGGAGGCATGATTGTGAACGTGGAGGGGGTCACAGAGGATACCCATGGGCGGAAAACTGCGGTTTCCTGCGCGTTTGACCATAAGCAGCTTCATTTAATTCATTGCTCCGCCGCGTTCTGCCGCGTGAGCTTTGATGATCGATGGGGGGCAATAGGCAAGCCGCAGCGCCTGTGTGCCCATGTGCTTGCGCTGCTCATCATAGCGCGGGAACGCATCCGACAGGAGAATATCGGCGACGCGACCAACCTGGACGCGATGCGCTTTCTGGAGGCGTATCATACTTCGCGGAGAGTGGATCTGGCGGAGACCCACCAGAACCTGACGGAGTCCGTTTGTCTGGAGCCGCGCGTGGAGTGGTCGGACGGTATGCTTCATTTGTCTTTAAAGTGCGGGGTGTCCAAGCTCTATGTTGTCAAGGACATTCCGGAGCTGGTGAATGTGGTGGAGAATCGGGAGGTGTTACAGCAGGGGAAAAAGACAACGCTGGACTTTGCCCTCTGCGAATTCGATGAGAAAAGCAGGGAGCTGTACCAGTTTATCCGCAGTGTGATACGCGAGGAGGCGGCGAGAGACCGCAACAGCCAGATGAATTACCGCTATGCTGCGGGCGGGGAAAATATTCGGAACCGGATTGACCTGTACGGAGGGCGTCTGGATCAGTTTTATAACCTTTTTCAGGGGCAGGAGCTGCCTTTTGTGGACAGGGATGTGATCGGCGCAAAGGAGACAACCTTCACGATGGAGGAGGGGGAGCTGCGCCCCAAAATCGTGATTGAGAGCGAGACCGACGAGAACGGCGTGTTTCATGGGGTCAGGATTAAGGGCAAAATGCCGGAGATGATCTACGGGCTGGAGCACGCTTACCTATATAGAAAGGGGAATTTTGTCCGGGTCAGCGCCAAGAGCGAGCGCGGGCTGCGGCCGCTGATGGAGCTTGCGGAGCTCTCGGGAAATATCAATTTGGTGATCGGCCGGAGGAATCTCTCCGAGTTCTATTACCGAATTCTTCCCGGATGGTTCGAGATGGCGGATGTCAGCGTGAAGGAGCAGAAAAGTATCGAGCGGTATCTTCCGCCGGAGGTGTCGTTTGTCTTCTATCTGGACGCGGAGGACGCCAATGTCACCTGCACGGCGTTGGCCGTGTACGGGGAGACAGAGTACAATCTGATTGACTGGCGCATCGCCGATTTGCGGAAGGATGTAAAAAGGGATGTTCAGAGAGAGACGGAGGCGCTGGACGAGGTGGAGGCGCTGTTCCCGGGGAGGAACTGGGAGCGGATGAGTTTTCACTGCGATAAGAATGCAGATGTCATTTACCATCTTTTAAATTCCGGCTTATCGCGGCTCATGGAGCTGGGGGAGGTGAACACCACAGACCGTTTCCGCAGGCTCAAGATCCGGGATCGAGCCAAGGTGACGGTCGGCGTGTCCGTGCAGAGCGATATCATGGATCTGGAAGTGCTCTCGGAGGATTTGACCCCGGAGGAGCTTTTGGACATTCTGTTCCATTATGAAAAGAAGAAAAAGTACTACCGGCTGCGCAACGGCGACTTTTTAAAGCTTGAGGACGAAAGTCTGGCGGAGCTGGCACATATGATGGAGACACTCCGCATTTCGCCGAAGGAATTTGTAAAAGGAAAAATACATCTGCCGCTTTACCGCGCGCTGTATCTGGACAAGATGCTGGAGCAGAACGAAGACATTTATGCGCAGCGCGACAAAAATTTCAAGACGCTGGTCAAGGAGTTTAAAACGGTCAAGGACTCGGACTATGCGGTGCCGGAGAGCCTGAAGGATACCATGCGCAACTATCAGAAATACGGCTTTCGCTGGCTGTGTACCCTGCGGGAAAATCATTTTGGGGGAATTCTTGCGGACGACATGGGCCTTGGGAAGACGCTGCAGGTCATTGCCGTGCTGCTCTCCGCAAAGGAGAATGGGGAGGCGGGCACTGCGCTCATTGTCAGCCCGGCGTCTCTGGTATACAACTGGAAGGAGGAGTTCCGCCGCTTTGCCCCGTCCATGAGGGTGACGACGCTGGCGGGAAAAAAGGAAGAGCGAACCCTGCTTTTGGCTGAGTATGAAAAATGGGACGTGCTGGTGACCTCCTACGACCTGCTGAAACGGGATATCGACGAGTATGAGGGCAAGCACTTTTCCTACCAGATCATCGACGAGGCACAGTATATCAAGAACCAGACGACCGCGGCGGCGAAGGCGGTCAAGGTTGTGAACAGCCGGGTGCGTTACGCTCTGACCGGCACGCCCATCGAGAACCGCCTCAGCGAGCTGTGGAGCATTTTTGACTTCCTGATGCCGGGCTTTCTGTACAGCTATGAAAATTTCCGACAGGATTATGAGGCACCGATCGCACGAGACCAGGACGAAGAGGCGACTGTTCAGCTTCGGCGCATGGTGTCGCCCTTTATTCTGCGGCGGTTGAAGAAGGATGTGCTCAAGGATCTTCCGGACAAGCTGGAGGAGGTGCAGTACGCCCACATGGAGGAGACCCAGCGCCATGTCTACGAGGGGCAGGTTGTGCGGATGCGCACAAAGCTTGAGAAACAGACGGATGACAATTATCAGAAGAACAAGCTGCAGATGCTGGCGGAGCTCACGAAGATCCGGCAGATCTGCTGCGATCCGTCGCTGCTTTTCGCGGACTACAAGGGAGAATCCGCGAAGCGGCTCGCGTGTATCGAGCTGATTATCAGCGCGATGGAGGGCGGACATCGAATGCTGGTGTTCTCGCAGTTTACCAGTATGCTGGAGCTTTTGGAGCAGGACCTGACTGCCCAAAAAATCTCCTATTACAAGATCACCGGCGCCACTCCCAAGGAGGAGAGGATGCGTCTGGTCAAAGCGTTCAACGAGGGGGAGACGCCGGTGTTTTTGATTTCGCTCAAGGCGGGCGGCACCGGGCTGAACCTGACCGGGGCGGACGTTGTGATCCACTATGATCCGTGGTGGAATCTGGCGGTGCAGAATCAGGCCACCGACCGGGCGCACCGTATTGGACAGGAGAAGGTGGTGTCCGTCTACCGCCTGATTGTGAAGGACTCCATTGAGGAGAAGATTATGAAAATGCAGGAGACCAAAGCGAATCTTGCCGATGAGATCTTAAGCGGCGAGATGGGTGGGCTCTCTACCCTGACAAGGGAGGAGCTGATGGAGCTTTTGGCGGTATAAATTTTCTGTCGAAACTTGCGGACGATTGCGTATTCCGCTATTGGACATGTTCCACTATAATTGATACTAGGGGA
>JAFLRQ010000062.1:7124-12612 GCA_022511395.1 Agathobacter sp.
GGAGCAATCCGTAGTATCAATACATATATAATAGAGGAGGAATACATATGTCGGAGATGATTTTGTTTTTTCAAACAAATTCGCAGGTGATTTTGACGGGAGCATTCTGGCTGGTACTCGTCGTGCTTTTTGTGAACCAACTGCGGATTCTGCATCGGACGAAAAAGCTTGAGAACAATATCGACGAGGTCATTGAGCGTGTCAGGGATTATCTCGCGGTGGTCATGGACCCGGAGGGCGGAGAGCCTGTGCCGTCCGGCGAAGGGGAGCGCGCAGTGCAGGAGAAACAGAGGAGCGAGGAGGAGGACAGCCGTCTGATTTCCGCAGTGCTGCAGGAGATTTTTCCTTGATTATCCAACGGGATTTTGGTATCATATTACAAAAGATTATATAAGAAAAGGAGTGGGGATATGAGCAAGGTAACATTTGATTATTCCAAGGCATCTGCGTTTGTCAGTGATGAGGAAGTTTCCTACATGGAGAAGCTTGTTGCAGACGCCAAGGAGCAGTTGGTTTCCAAGACGGCAGCGGGCAATGATTTCTTAGGGTGGATCGATCTTCCTGTCGATTATGACAAGGATGAGTTCGCGCGGATCAAGAAAGCCGCAGCGAAGATTCAGTCGGACTCCGAGGTGCTGGTGGTGATCGGCATTGGAGGCTCTTATCTGGGAGCGAGAGCGGCGATCGAGTTCCTGCGCCACGGTTTTTACAACAATCTCTCAAAGGAGCAGCGCAAGACTCCGGAGATCTATTATGCGGGGAACAGCATCAGCAGTACATACCTTAAGGGCCTGATCGATGTGATTGGGGATCGTGATTTCTCTGTGAACATTATCTCCAAGTCCGGCACTACCACGGAGCCGGCGATTGCCTTCCGCGTGTTCAAGGAGATGCTGGAGAAGAAGTACGGAAAGAAGGGTGCCGCCGAGCGCATTTACGCAACTACCGACAAGGCGAGGGGCGCGCTGAAAAAGCTCGCCACAGAAGAGGGCTATGAGAGCTTTGTGGTTCCGGATGATGTGGGAGGACGTTTCTCCGTGCTGACCGCTGTGGGCCTTCTTCCGATCGCAGTCAGCGGCGCGGATCTGGACAAGCTGATGGAGGGCGCTGCTGAGGGCAGAAAGCTTGCTCTGGAAAAGCCGTTTGCGGAGAACGATGCGCTGAAATATGCGGCGATCCGCAACATCTTGCTGCGCAAGGGCAAGAGCGTTGAGGTTCTGGCGAACTATGAGCCGGCATGCCATTATGTGTCTGAGTGGTGGAAACAGCTTTACGGCGAGAGCGAGGGCAAGGATCAGAAGGGTATTTTCCCGGCGTCCGTTGACCTGACGACCGATCTGCACTCCATGGGACAGTTTATTCAGGACGGTGCACGCATCATGTTTGAGACGGTGCTGAATGTTGAGACCTCCCGCGAGGAGATTGTGATCAACGAGGAGCCGGTGGATCTGGACGGCTTGAATTACCTGGCCGGCAAAAACATGGACTTTGTGAACAAGAGCGCAATGAATGGAACGATCCTGGCGCACACGGACGGCAGCGTGCCGAACCTGATGATCAAGATCCCGGAGCAGAACGAGTTTTATCTGGGAGAGCTGTTCTACTTCTTCGAGTTCGCAGTCGGCGTAAGCGGATATCTCCTGGGCGTGAATCCGTTCAACCAGCCGGGCGTGGAGAGCTATAAAAAGAACATGTTTGCCCTTCTCGGCAAGCCGGGCTATGAGGAGGCGAGGGAGGCTCTGCTGAAGAGACTGTAATCGGCCAAAGCATTTATTCAAACTCTAACATATGTTTTCTATACCAAATGGGCGCTGTGTTTCTCTGACAGCGCTCATTTTTGCGTGCCTCAATCCCCATGGTGCGAAAATACTGTTTCCAGAGTGCCTCAAAGGGATCGGAGAGCTCCACTCCGTTTTCCTCCAGCCACTCCGCAGGGAGGAGCGAGTCCGGCATGAGAAAGCAGGATCTGCCTGCCGGATGCAGAAGGGCGGTCTGACGCTTCAGATCGCGGATCATAAAATTTTCGCCGGGATATCGGTCGGCAAAGTGATCCGCGAGGAGCGGCAGGACATTGCACTTGGGCTCGATCTGCGCGTGCAGAAAGGAGCCGGTATCCTGAAATCGGACAAACCCGCGCAGCTTGTCGGTCTCCCGGAAGACCTTGCGGTGCAGCTCCATGACCCGCATGACATAGGGATCGGAGAGATGCTCCATGATCCGGCTGCCAATGGGAAAGGCGCGCGTCAGGAAGCCGAAGGCGGCTGTGGCGCGCTCCTCGTCAAAGTGGCAGAGTGCGTAAAACAGCGTCTCATGCACGGGATATCCCAGCTTCCGGATGATGGCATCGACCGTTTTTTTCGCCTTTTCCTGATCCGTGGCGACAGAAATCTCCTGCGCAAAGAGAAAGCCGCTCTCTGTGTAACCAGGACAGATCCGAATCGAGTCCTGATAGGTCTGCGTTTGTTCGAGTTTCTTCTTATAAGAAAAGCCCTCGTAAATGGCTGTATAGATTCCGTCTATTGAGTCTTCACAGTGGATAATCAACTGTTCCTGCATAGGAGGTCCTCCTGTCATTAGGTAGAATATCGTTTTCACCTTTTCCTCATACCGCGAAGGAACCCATATCGAACAGGCTCATCTGCCGGAAGGAGGAGCCGGCCGGATCGGAAATCCGGGCGGGGCTTTCGTTGTAAATCAGGTGTCTGGTAATGTAGTCCTCCTCAATGCGGACAGGATAGAGCATGCGGCCTCCGCAGGTGACAAAATACTGTGCCCGCTTGAGAACGACTCCCATCTTTTTGATGTCGGAAAAGGTAAGGGCGGCATGGCGTCTTGCGGCCAGAATGCGGCGCGCGCTCTTGGTGCCGATGCCGGGCACCCGCAGCAGGGTGTAGTAGTCCGCCCGGTTGATTTCCACCGGAAACTGCTCCAGATGACGGACGGCCCAGCCGCACTTGGGGTCAATTTGCTCGTGGAAGTTCGGATGCTCCTCCGATAACAGCTCGTTTGCCTGAAATCCGTAAAAGCGCAGGAGGAAATCCGCCTGATAGAGTCGGTGTTCGCGCAGCAGGGGCGGATGCTCGGCAGTGTCAGGGAGGGAGTTGTCCCTGTTCACATTGACAAAGGCGGAGTAAAATACCCGCTTTAGATCAAAGTGGTTGTACAGTGCTTCGGAGACGGAAATGATCTGGTAATCGGTCTCAGGAGTGGCGCCGATGATCATCTGCGTGCTCTGCCCGGCGGGGACAAAGTACCGTTCCGGGTGCCGCAGTCCCGGGACGGCTTCGGGTGCGGCGGCAGGGGGGCGAAGCTCCGACTCCGCGGGTGCGGAGGGCAGATATTTCCGCCGGTCGCTGAGACGGGCGTAGCTGTCATTGATCTCCGCCAGCTGCGCATAGTAGGCATGCTCGTCGATGCCGATCCGGGATTTTGTGTCGGATACCCCATGGCAGAGACGGCTTTCCCGGATGCCGTTCTGAATCTGCCGCATGGGTCCCAGAATATTCCGGCGCACCTTGTTGGGCGCAATTTGCCGCAGCCCGTCCGCAGTCGGAAGCTCCAGATTGACGCTCATGCGGTCGCAGAGATAGCCGATCTGCTCGGTCAGCTCCGGGGATGCTCCGGGGATACACTTCACATGGATGTAACCGTGGAAATGATATTTTTGCCGGAGAAGGAACAGGGTTTCGTAAAGCAGCGTCATGGTGTGATTTGGGGACTCAAGAATGCCGGAGCTTAAAAAGAGCCCCTCAATATAATTGCGGCGGTAAAATTCCATCGTGAGACGGCAGATCTCCTCCGGGGTGAACTGTGTGCGGGGGACATCGTTGGAGCAGCGGTTGATGCAGTATTTGCAGTCGTAAATGCACTCGTTGGTGAGCAGTATTTTTAAGAGGGAGATGCACCGCCCGTCTGAGGTGAAGGCGTGGCAGATGCCGCCGCTGCTCGTGTTGCCCATGTGGGTTTGGTCTCCGCGGCGCGAGATACCGCTGGAGGTGCAGGCGACATCGTACTTGGCGGAATCTGACAGGATGGTCAGCTTTTGCATCAGCAGGTTGGGGTCTTCGGTGTGTAATGTCATAGGGACTCCTTTAGCAGTAAACGGATATCAGGTGATGGAATCAATGTTAAAAGAACGTATGTTCGAATATAATATATCATAGATATTTTTGTTATGCAAGAGAAATGTGAAAGAAATATTTTTCTAATATTTTTCGGCGGATAATCACGTACTTTTGTGGACTGTGCCCATTTTTGGGGCGAATTATAGGGGAAAGTGGGGAGAACAAGCCAAATTCACATTGAAATTGTTGACAATCGGTATTATGCGTGCTACAATGGCTATCGTAATAATATTGTAATATTTGAAACAAAGTGTTTAAAAAAGGGACATATGTGCCATTATATGCCCTCAGAAAATGCGGAGGTTCGAAATGAGATTCAGTAGGAAAATGATTGAAAGTATTGCAGTTGCCGGAATGGCTGCTGCGCTTACGGTCACATCAATTACTACGAGCGGAGAAAGCAGCACGGAGCGCAAAGACACCATAGAGATGAAACCGAATGGAATCGCTGGGATTGCAGCGATACTCGATGAGTACAAGGCAGAGTCGGAGGAGTTGTCTTTGTCGGTTGGTGTGGACCGTGAAATCGCAACCATCGTGACGGCCGCCGCGAGAAAGACGGAAGAAACCGATGGCATACAGGTTGCTCCGAAGGATATGACGGCGGAGTCCGCGTCGCTGGAGGATGCATCTTCCGAAACACAGGATACACAACCCGCCGCGGAGAATATGCCGGATTCCGAGACGCAGAATACGCTCACTCCCGCGGAGAATGTATCGGATTCCGAGATGCAGAATTCACTCGCCCCAGAGGTGAATGTGCCGGTTTCGGAGACGCAGAAAACCCTCACTCCGGAGGAAGAGGAGTGGCAGGATAAGCTGATGGCGGATGTGAAGAACTTCCTGTATATCCGCGCGGAGGCCGATCAGGATTCCAAGGCACTCGGCAAGCTGTATAAGGGAGACAGGGCCCTCATTAAGGAAGAAGGTGACGAATGGACGCTGATCGCCTCTGGAAAAGTGAAGGGCTATGTGAAAAACGAATTCTGCCTTTTTGGTGCGGACGCACTGGCATACGCCAAAGAGAACTGCGATATTGTGGCGGAAGCCACAGTGAACGGACTGCGCATCCGCAGCGAAGCGAGCCTCGAGGCCGCGATTGTTGAGACTATGGTCGAGGGCGACAAGGCGTTGGTTGACGAAAAGACACAGGCTCCGGAAGGATGGGTGGCGGTGCTCTTTGATCAGGAGACCTGCTATGTCAGCGCGGAGTATGTGAAGGTGAAACCGGACACCGGCAAGGCCGTATCGATGGAGGAGGAAGCGGCGGCAGCAGCGGCAGCCAGTGCGAAGACTTCAAAGGCGAGCGGACAGACCGCAAGCTCCGGTATGGTACAGGGCGAAGCGCTGGCGGCGGATATCGA
>JAFLRQ010000063.1 GCA_022511395.1 Agathobacter sp.
TGCGCTTCACCACCGCGAGCGCCTGCTCCCTGTCTGAACAGGTAAAGCTTGACCCAGCCGTATAGCGGATGCAGGCCGGCTCACACATCTCCACACCAATGTGGGTATTGTTGGAGGAGCCGCCTCCATGCCATCCTCGGTGATCCCACGGAAGTGTCTGGAACACCTTCCCTGTGTTGCCGTCAATAAACGCATGGACACAGGCCCGGCTGCTCTCCGGCTTGTTAGAGTTCTTAACAAAGACCTCCGCGGAGGGCTGCGGACATCCGACGCTGTGCAGCATCAGCCCCTTGACCGCAATCTTTTTTCCTGCCTTGTAGCAGGGATTTTGAGTAACAATACTCTCCACAAGTTCCATCTCTTTTTCTCCTTTCTTCAAGAACTTTATTTTGTTGTGGCTCTACAATACCCTGCAAAGAAAATTAATGCTATCAATTTGGCGCAACAGCCACTCATGCAGGCGGAAAGACAAATAAGCGCCTCTTTTCACGCATATAAAAAGTGCCGGGGCACAGCCCCAGCACAGATAACGAAAAGATACGGCTCCGGTTTTCCCGGTCATCCTCTATATGAACTTTGCACTCCGCCTTCACCGGAGTCAGACACCAATCGGCCTCCCCATCACTGCTAAATCAAATACATTTATTGAGCGCTGTTTTTTATAAGCATTCTTACATCCTCAGCCGTAAGTTCAGCACGTAAATTATTTATTTCGTCACACAAATCTTTATTAATTACAAATTCATTGCCATTATCCTCGTATATGCGAACCACTGTATAAGGAATCATCCCTTGCGGTCCTGCACCGGAAACATATAACGCTCCTATTATAATATCTCACAAGAGCATAACATCAATAGAACAGAAACAGTAATCAAGTTCAAGATAGTCTTTTTCATAATTTATCCTTTCCTAATGGGGAGAGCTGACATGAACAAAGTATATAGTATTTTTTAACTTAAATCGATTTTATATTCAAATTCATTGCCATTTCAACAATTGAAAGTCCAGATTATCTATGGTAGTGCTCTCCCCATTGACCGCCAAAATAATATCGTTTTCCTCTGTTACTTTGCTATATTCAATACGGCTATTCAGGTATATCATCATTGCTCTGTGGATCTTCTTGGCGATCTGTGTTATGCTCTATAATACCTGTACCTTCTCCTAGTTATAGACTGTTGGGCTGTTCTTATAAACTTTTAACTACTTTTATCAACCAACTGTTGGGTAGTAAAATGTGATTGCTGCCACAACATGATCTTTTATGAGAAGTCCCAAATAAATTGGCAGCGCATCCGCACCATTCAAATCAATGTCAGCAATCATGATATAGTCAAACTGGTCTGTCCATAAATAGTCTTTTCCCTCATAATTCCAATCACTATCCATCCCTACATAACTGTGCGGGTAACACCCTCCATTCCAGCCCATAAATCCCGTAACTTTGTCATATATAAAATTACCTTCAAAATCTATAACTGCCATATTGGGATACTGTTCTAAAATCTCTGATTCTTTCATACCCACCTTTATTCCATTGGCAAGTTCATAAGAATCGTCAACGATGGACCAGCCATATAAAAAGTATGCTTCATAATCATTATTTTCCGGATCCGAAGTGTCATTTTTACCGTAATAATACTCCACACCGTCAACATCAACAATATACCAAGTGCCCGTACCCATAGCGGGAAACATCCCGTCTATTTTCCATACCTCACCACTTTGCACGGCATCCTCATAGCTATATTTCGGGACTTCCGGTATAACAGCAACATCTTCTTGCTGGAAGTTGTAAATCAATAACGGCGCAGCCTCAGAGTTATTTATTTTTGGCGTATTTACCATCTCAGATCCATCAGCAGTAGTTGCCTCCACTGCTAAATTCGCCATAGTTCCAACCGCAACAGTCAAAACAAGGATAGCTGCAAACAAAATAAACCCATTCTTCTTTTGTGCTTTTGTTAAAATGTTTTTAAATCTCTTTTTCATCACTCTTTTTCCTCCGCTAAATTGTGTAGATAACAAGGGGCCTTTGTGCTGCTGCCTGCTAAGCGTAGACATAAGGGTCTCGGTGTATGCTTCCCGCTGGCCATAGGAACTGCCTCTCACAACTGCCTCGTCACAGGCGAGCTCCATATCCACCACCGCCTCACTATGCATCAGGTAGATCACAGGATTGAACCAATGAAAATCTCTTGCCAGGAGCAACAGGAACTTAACAAGGACATCATTGCGCCTCATGTGGATCAACTCATGTCTCAAAATATAAAAGCTTTCATCCCAGGTATATTCTGCTTTCGGAAGCACCAAAACAGGCTTCCAAAATCCAATTACCATAGGACTATCTGCTTTTTCATGTATGATAAAGATAATATTTTTCCGAATCCCCAGCTCACGGCACAACTCCTGCAATTGTACTAAAAGAACAGGCTCTTCCACTGCCTTTCCCCCTCTAAGGATTCTGCGTTTGAAGCAGAAAAATCCTGCCAACTGCCAATTCAATAGACAGACAACTCCTGCTGCCCACAAATACCCCAGCGCTTGCAGCATGGTAATAGAAGATTTTGACTTCTGTCGGATATCCGGTTTGATCGGCGCAGAAGCCTCAATTTGCGGTTTTGTATACTGATCCTCTGGAGCTTGTGGTTCCGTATACGGATCCTCCAAAGCCGGAGATTTCGATCCGAAAACCTCTGACACCTCCATGCTGCCAACTTCTGCGGGAATCCGGATTTGAAACTGCACATCCGACAGCTTGTAATTAAGGGGAATCAACAAACGCAGTGCAAGGACTATCCATAACCAATATTTCCACTTTGCCACATAACGCTTGTTTATTAATGTTCCCAATAAAGTCACAGCAACGATCACCACGCTTGTTGTCATGGAAATAGTTAGCACAGTTAAAAATAAATTTTCCATCACGATTATCCTTTCTTTTCCAGTGTATCTAAATACTCTCTCAACTCGTGAATATCTTTTTGTGACATCTGTTTCCCTTGATATAGTGCGGTAATAAAATCTTTTGCGGACTTGTTAAACAGCCTTTCCAAGATGGATGTTCCCTCTGTAATTTTATATTGCTCCTCAGAAACCAAGGCAGTGTAGTAATTTGTACGCGTACTCCTGTCACAATAGACCGCCCCTTTTTCGGCCATGCGGGCTAATGCAGTCATTAGGCTGGCCAGCTTCCAGTTTCGGGAATTCCCCATTTCCTCCAACAATTGATTCGATGTCATGGGCTTATTATTCCTCCATAATGCCTGCATAATTTCAAATTCAGCTTCTGATAATTTCTTCATGTCATCCTCCTGTTCTGTTTTTTTGAATGTTAACATTCTTGTTATTATTATCTTTATGTTTTTATTATACAACTTGTTAATACAGAATGCAAGCTTTTTTTTTTTCAAACAATTTGCGCCTGCAGCCGTCGATTGCATGCTGCAGGCGCATGTAAGGTGAGCCTCTATAAGAGATAGCCTATTTACCCGGTCATCCTCTTCCCAGCGTCTCCCGCAGAGATCTATAGACCTTCTTGCGGGTGAGCTCCACCAGCCCCAGCTTTGTGATATCAATGAATTTTGCCGGGACGGAGTCCTTTTTCAATTCCTCCTTCAAACAGAGGATTAATTCCTCCTGCTCCTTCTCATTTTTCATATTGATAAAGTCCACGATAATCATACCGGAGATGTTGCGCAGGCGAATTTGCCTTGCAATCTCTCTCGCCGCCTCAAGATTGACCGCAAACAATGCGGTATCTTTTTTCGAAGTGTTTTTACCGCTGTTGACGTCAATGACCGTGAGCGTCTCCAGGGATTCAATGATAATGTTGGCGCCGGAGGGCAGCCAAACCTTCGAGCTCAGCAGATTATCCATCGTTCCGCGGATATTGTAGAGCGCCGCAAGGCTCACGGAACTGTCATCATACAGCTTTAATTTCCCACAGTCCTTCAGTGCAGGCAGGCATTCCCCGATCTGCTCAAACAGCGCGGGCACATCCGTATACACAACATCCACATCGGCAAGGCTCTGCCCCTTCAGCCGCGCGAGATACCCCGGCAGGTTCCGATGCACCAGCTCTCCCTGCTGCTGATGGAGGCCCGTGGTCAGAATGCTCTCATAATCGCAAAGCACCGCCTCGATGTCCGCCCGCACTGCCTCATCACTCTGCTCGCCGGCATTTGTGCGCAGTACGAGCCCAAAGCCCCGATTTTCATGACCGGCACAGGCTTCGGCGGCCAGCGCCGCAAGCTGTGACGCCCGATGCTCCGCGATCTTGCGGGATACGCCGATCCTTGTGTTGTCCGTGGTGAGAAAACAATAGGCACCGTGGACGGTCAGCTTCGTACTCACCACCGCATCCTTTGTCTTCACCGCGTCGCGGATTACCTGAACCAGCAGCTCATCCCCCTCACAGACCGCCTTTCTGTCGGACTGCTTTTTCGCAAAAAGCGGAGACTTTAATTCCTCCAGCGGCAGATAGCATTTCTGGCCTCCGCCGATTCGCACAAATGCCGCGTTGATACCGGGAACTACCTTCTCCACATAGCCGACATAAATATGATCCACGATGGTCTCATCCTCCGGCGCAAACACCTGCAGCTCCACAAAATCCCTCCGCTCGTTCAGTACGATATACGCCGTGAAATTTACACCTCTGTACTCCAGCCGGGTAATGACAATGCGGTTCATGGGATCATCTCCCCCATATCCGAGAGGGCGACGAGACGTCCGTTTTCTCGCGCATAGACCTCCGTGCGGTGGATCTGGATCTCTTCCTCCCGGTATGGATATCCGCATTTTTCGCAGACGGATGCCAGAACAAGCTCCGGCTTTATGTTGTCCGTGCTCCCGGTGGACACCGAGAGAACAAAGACCGGCGAACCGCAGTCCTCCACCTCAAATCGGTACACAAACGGCTTTAGATCCAGCTCGCGCTCGCTCTTTTTCGTTTTTTTCAGGATGAGGAATTCCGGTTTGTCCCAGAACTCCCGCTGAATGATTTCTCTCCACTCATCCGCGGAACAGGGGCTCTCAAAGCCCTCCTTATAGCTCAGCCGATAATCCGCCGCGGCGACAATCGACATGGCAGTTTTGGCGTGGTCGGGAAGCTTCACACAGGATAAGATCTCCACACCCTCCACCATCACTGCGTTCAGGGCATCCACTGCCTCGGCGCTGGAGGCAAGGCTGTTTACCTCTATATCTAAATACTCCCCATCGCTGGTAAGCCCCACTCCCAACGGCGAGGCAAACGACATGATCTGGTGGGGACTGAACCCCTCCGAGTAGCAGATGTCAATATTTGCCCGGCGCATCGCTTTCTGAAAATACCGCATCATGTCAAGGTGTCCCACAAATTTCATCACGCCCCATTTGCGGAACTTAATTCGGATCTTCATAGCACACACCTCCCCCATACTGCTTCGCCCCACAGCCCGAACAGCGTGCCCGGCAGTTCGGCGTGACATCGCCGGCCAGAGCCGCGCGCCACTCCCTGAGGAGAAATTCCCTGCTCACACCAACATCTATGAAATCCCAGGGAAAGATCTCATCCTCTCCCCGCTCCCTTGTGTTGTAAAAATCTATGTCGATGCCGCAGGCGTCAAAGGCATTCAGCCATCTCCCATAATCAAAGAAGTCCGACCAGGCATCAAAGACGCCCCCGTGCTCGTACACATGAAGGATCACATTGGAGAGCCTCCGATCTCCCCTCGCCAGCACACCCTCAATCACAGTGACATCTGCCTCATGCCAGTTATAGCGAATGCTCTTGTGGTTGAGCTGCTCCTTCATGTGGTCATTCACAATTTTAGCACGGCGCAGATACTCACCCTTTTCCTGCATCGTGGCCCACTGGAAGGGCGTAAACGGTTTCGGCACAAAGAAGGATGTGCTGATGGTAATCTGGCACCTGCCGTTTCTCTCCTCCTTCGGCACAGTCTCATAGTAGAGCGCCGCAATCTCATTGGCAAGCTCCGGGATCGCCCGCATATCAACCTCCGTCTCGGTGGGCAGTCCCAGCATAAAATAGAGCTTTACCTTGTTCCATCCACCGGCAAATGCCTGTCCCGCCCCGCCAAGGATATCCTCCACGGTCAGACCCTTGTTGATGACATTCCGCAGACGCTGGGAACCCGCCTCCGGCGCGAAGGTAAGGCTGCTCTTCTTCACATCCTGCACCTTTTTCATGATATCCAGAGAAAATGCGTCAATGCGCAGGGACGGCAGAGAAATATTGATATGTTTCCTGTCGCACTCTTCAATCAGATAGTCCAAAAGCTCTCCCAGTTGGTTGTAATCCGAGGAGCTTAAGGAGCTTAAGGAAATCTCCTCATGCCCCGTGGATGCCAGCATGGCAAACGCCTGCTCCTTCAAACGATCCACATCCTTCTCCCGGTTCGGGCGGTAGATCATTCCCGCCTGACAGAAACGGCAGCCCCGGATGCATCCTCTCTGAATCTCCAGCACCACCCTGTCCTGCGTGGCTTTTAAGAAAGGCACCACCGGCTTTTCCGGGTAAACCGCCTGCGTCAGATCTGACACCACCTGCCTTTTTACCTGTGCGGGAATGTCCGGCGCAATCGGCTGAAAGGACGCAATCGTCCCATCCGCGTGATAGCGGGCCTCATAGAGGGAGGGCACATAGATGCCCTCAAGCTTTGCCGCCTCATGCAAAAATTCCGCGCGGCCCTTTCCCTGATCCTTCATGCTGCGATAGAGGTCAAAGAGCTCGTCGTACCGCGTCTCCCCCTCCCCAATATAAAAGCAGTCAAAAAAGTCGGCGATAGGCTCCGGATTGTAGGTACAGGGACCGCCTCCAATGACAATGGGATCCGACTCTGTGCGATCTCTTGCCCAAAGCGGAATCCGGGAGAGCTCCAGAACCTGAAGGACATTTGTGTAGCACATCTCATACTGCAGGGTAAATCCAAGAAAATCGGCATTTTTCACGGGCTCCTGCGACTCCAGGCAAAAGAGCGGAATCTGTCGTTCCTTCAGGATGGCCGCAAGATCCGGCCACGGGGAATACACGCGCTCGCACCAGACATCCTCCCTGCGGTTAAACATGTCATAGAGAATCTGAATGCCCAGATGGGACATGCCAATCTCATACACATCCGGAAAACAGAAGGCAAACCGCAGTTTGCCCTCTTTCTCCTTCACGACGCTGTTGACCTCATTTCCTATGTAGCGCGCCGGTTTTTCTATTTTTAGTAAAATTTCATCGCTCAATGCCGGTTTTATCATTCCGCCCGTCCTATCTCTGCGCCAGCTCCGTGGCAATCTCATTCCAGGTCAGCCCTTCCTCCACCATGAGGATCATGCAGTTGTACATGAAGTCTGAAATCTGGAACTTTAACTCCTCCTGCTCCGAATTCTTCGCCGCAAGAACAATCTCCACCGTCTCCTTGACAAGTCCCTTTAAGATCTCGTCCACTCCCTGCTTGAACATATGGTTTGTGTAGGAGCCATCCATCGGGTTCTCCTTGCGCGCCTTGATTGCATCATAGACGCTCTCCAAGACCTTTAAGGGATTCTTCTCCACAAATTCCTTGCGGACAATCTCATTGTAAAAGCAGCTGTTGCTGCCTGTGTGACAGGCCGGTCCCACCTGGGACACCTTTGCAAGAATCGTGTCAAAGTCGCAGTCCGCCGTGAGAGATTTCACATACTGCACGTGGCCGGAGGTAAGTCCCTTGGTCCAAAGCTCCTTGCGGCTCCTGCTGTAATAGGTCATTTTGCCGATATTTAAGGTCGTGTTGAAGGCTTCCTCATCCATATACGCAAGCATCAGCACCTCATCCGTCCGGTAATCCTGCACAATCACGGGCACCATGCCGTCGGAGTTGAGCTTTAAATCCGCCCATTTCAGACTTGGGGCAAAGTTATCCATCTTGATGCCCTCACCGGAGAAACGCGACTTCAGCTTCATGATGTCAGTTTCCGTGCTGTTGATGTATGAGCCTGTAATCCCGCGGATGTTCTGGCGTTTTAGGAGATTGACGGCATGATCGTAGTCAAATTGCCGCAAAACAACCACATAGGGCACGTCAGTGAGATTATCCAGCGCATCCAATATGCCCTCGTCCAGCACATGAATCTCGTGGAAGGTGTCTGTCATGATCTCCCGATTCTTAAAGATGAAGTCCAGATTGCTGACCGAGACCAGAATCCGATCCCTTCCAAAACGCTCGCTCGCCTTCTTCGCCAGACCGATGCTTGAGGGCTTCGAGGCATTTAAAATCACCTGAAGGCAGCCCGCATAGAGAAATTTGCGCACATCCTCCAGCCGGTTGATGTTGCCGCCCGCGCACACCTTTATCTCAATGTTGCGGTTAATATTTTTGATTGTGTGGATGTTCAGCTCATGCTCCTCGTCATCCGTGGACAGATCCAGAATTGTAATTTTGTCAATTCCGCTGTCGTTATAGATCTGGCACAGCTGATATACATCCACCTCCGTCTCCGTGAAGTCTGTCAGAGAACGCACGGATTTACCGTTTTTTAAGTAGACCGTCGCAACAATATTCTTGTGTTCCATCGCTTATAAACTTCCTTTCGTAGACAAAATACCGGCGATCCTCGGATCGAGTGTCACCGCCTCATCCAAAGCGCGCGCAAAGGACTTAAACATCGCCTCCGCCATGTGGTGGTTGTTGCCCCCGTTTAAAACCTTTAAATGAAGGTTCATCCCTGCCGAATATGAGACTGCATAGAAAAATTCCCGCACCATCTCCGTGTCCATATAGCCGATGTTTTCCACGGTAAAGGTGCCGTCAAACCCCAGATACGGTCTGCCGCACAGATCGACGGCGCACAGCACCAGCGTTTCGTCCATCGGCAGAATGCAGTCTCCAAACCGACGGATTCCTGCCTTGTCGCCGAGTGCCTCCTTGATTGCGCTGCCAAGCACAATCCCGCAATCCTCAATGCTGTGGTGACAGTCCACCGCAAGGTCTCCCGCGCACTCCAGCTCGAGATCAAAAAAACCGTGCTTTGCAAATCCCTCCAGCATATGGTCGAAAAAACCAATTCCCGTGTTTATCTTCGCTGTGCCGCTGCCGTCGAGGTTTAAGGTGAGGCGGATGTCCGTCTCTCTCGTCTTTCGCTCTAAGCTTACTGTTCTCTCTGCCATGATATGTCCCCCCGCCTTACTGCTGTTCAAACCGGACCTTAATCGAGTTTGCGTGAGCCGTCAGCTTCTCACACTCCGCAAACTGCTCAATATCCCGATGCACCTTTTCCAGCGCCTCTCTGGAATACGAGATGATGCTGGATTTCTTGATAAAATCGTCCACCGACAGCGCGGAGAAGAATTTCGCGGTTCCGCTGGTGGGAAGCACGTGGTTCGGGCCTGCAAAGTAATCCCCCAGCGGCTCCGAGGAGTACTCCCCGATAAAGATTGCCCCAGCGTTCTTAATCTTCGTCATCACATGGAATGCATCTTTTGTCACAATCTCCATGTGCTCAGAGGCAATCTCGTTCGCCATCCCAATGGCGGCATCCATATCAGGCGCCACAAGAATGTATCCGTAATTGTCCAGGGACTTCTGCATGATCTCCCGTCTGGACAGCTCAGCCACAAATTTGTCCACCTCCGCAGAAACCGCATTCGCCAGTGCCTCGCTCGTCGTGATCAGAATTGCGGAGGCCATCTCGTCATGCTCTGCCTGCGACAGCAGATCCGCCGCCACATAGCGCGGGTTTGCACTCTCGTCCGCCAAGACAAGGATCTCGCTGGGGCCCGCAATGGAGTCTATGCTCACGTTTCCGAAGACCGCCTTTTTGGCCAGCGCCACATAGATGTTGCCCGGGCCGACGATTTTGTCCACCTTCGGGATGCTCTCCGTCCCAAACGCCATGGCTGCGATTGCCTGCGCGCCGCCCACCTTATAAATTGCGTCCACTCCGGCCTCCTTCGCGGACACCAGCGTAGACGGGGCGACTTTGCCGTCTTTGCTCGGAGGCGTACACATGACGACACGGCCTACCCCTGCCACCTTTGCCGGAACCACGTTCATCAATGCCGAGGATGCCAGCGGGGCCTTGCCCCCCGGCACATACACACCAACGGTTGCCAGAGGCGTGACCTTCTGTCCCAGAATGATCCCGTCCTCCGTGGTAAACCAGGAATTCTGCACCTGTTTCTCATGGTATTTCCGAATGTTCACCAGTGACTTTCGGATGACTCCCAGAAGCTTTTCATCCACATTTGCATATGCCTCTTTGATCTCCTCCTCCGTCACAAGAACAGTGTCTGCGTCAATGTCGGCGCCGTCAAATTGTTTCGTAAAGGAAAAGACAGCCTCATCCCTCTTTTCGCGCACCGCCTCGATGATGGCATTCACTTTGCCCTCGAACCCGCCGGAGCTGTTCAAGCCGCGATTGGCGAGGTTCTCCAGAACATTTTTCCCTGTTTCTTCTGTAAGCTTTAGTATTTTCATGTCGTAACCTCCTTCAGCCTGCGAATGAGTGTCGTAATCCGCTCATTCTCCATCCTCATACTGACCTGATTGACCACCACCCGCGCCGAGAGGGGACAAACCTCCTCCAGCACGGTCAGACCGTTCTCCTTTAAGGTGGTTCCGGTCTCCACAATATCACAGATGACCTCGGAGAGTCCCACAATCGGCGCCAGCTCAATGGAGCCGTTCAGCTTGATGATCTCCACGGTCTGATACTTCTTGTTGTGAAAATAATCCCGCGCGATCCGCGGATATTTCGTCGCCACGCGGATCTGCTCGTGGTGCTGCAGGAGCTCTCTGGCGCTCTCCGGCCCGCAGATGCACATGCGGCATTTCCCGAAGCCCAGATCCAGCACCTCATAAATATTTCTGGCCTCCTCAAGGATTGTATCCTTCCCCACAACGCCGATATCCGCCGCACCGTACTCCACGTAGGTCGGCACATCCGGTCCCTTCGCAAGGAAAAATCTCAGCTTCAGCTCTTCGTTGACAAAGATCAGCTTGCGCGTCTCGGGGTCATTAATCTCCTCGCACGTAATCCCGATCTTTTCCAAAAGCTCCAGCGCCTTGTGCGCCAGACGCCCTTTTCCCAGTGCAAATGTCAAATATCTCTTCTCTTCCATCACTTGTCCTCATCCATAAATTCCACCTGAATCAGGTGATTTTTCTTTGCGTAGGCCAAATAATCCTCCCGGGTGCGATTTTCGTCCATAAGAACCGTTTTTACACACTGTCCCCGCCCTCTGAGCAGGGTCGCCCTCGCAATCGCCTCCTTGCTGCGGGTTTTCGAATACGCAAGCAACAGCGTATCCTCCTTCACCTCCAGCCGGATTTTCTGCCGCGACAATGCCGCCATAAGCTGATCCACCACAATGCCAAAGCCGATGGATGGCGCGTCCGTCCCGAAATGGGCCAAAAGCCTGTCATAGCGCCCGCCGCGCACAATGGGCTCTCCCGTTCCAAAGGTGTATCCGAAAAAGATGATTCCGGTATAATACTGGTAATCGCTGATAATTCCGAGCTCAAAGGAAATATACTTGTCAATTCCATAGTCATGCAGCAGCTCATCCAACTGCTCCAGCTCCGAGATCGCAGAGCCGATGTCCGGATAAGCCATGGCATGCTTCTTCGCCTCTCCAAGGTGAGCCGCATCCGTCTCAAATCTGCCCAGCAGAAGGAAAAGCTGCCTTAGGTTCTCCTCCAGATTTAAGGTTCCGATAAACTCCTCCACACCGAGAAAATTCTTGTTGGAGATCAGTTCCCTGAGCTCCTCCTCCGCCTCCTCGCCAAGGCCGGCTGCCTTCACCAGCCCCCGGAAAAAACGGACATGTCCCACGGAGATCCTGAACTCCTTGAGTCCTCCCGCCTTGAGGGAATCCACCACCATGGCGAGGATCTCTGCGTCTGCCTCCACGCTGGAATCCCCGATCAGCTCCACCCCGCACTGAGTGCTCTCCTTGAGCCGTCCCTGATAGTCGGAGGAATTGATGAAGGTGTTTCCCATATAGCACAGCTTGACCGGCATATCCTCCTCGGTGTAATACCGTGCGGCACTTCTGGCGATGGACGGCGTAAAGTCCGGGCGCAGCACCAGCGTGTTGCCCTCCTTGTCAAAAAATTTGTACAAATCCTTTGAGGGAGTCGTCCCGACCTCCCTGCCAAACACATTAAAAAATTCAATGGTAGGCGTCTGGATATTCCGGTAGCCGTATGTACGCAGCACATTGTAGAGCCTCTCCTGCAGGAGCAGCTTCTGGCTGCACTCTCCGTTATAGATATCCCGCACGCCATCCGGCGTATGCAGCATCTGATTTTTCATAATTTCCTCATTTCGCTTTATTGTGGTGCAGTGATAGCGTGATAATTCGATAGCACGTTAAATTTCTCTTATTATATGAGAAATAAAGCCGCTTGTCAACAATAAAAATCTCTACCCCCTCGATTCCAGATCCTTCTGCAGCACATTCAGGTAGGGCACTAAAACGCCGGAGACCA
>JAFLRQ010000064.1:0-8531 GCA_022511395.1 Agathobacter sp.
GAGAGATTGGTCATCCCGGAAAAATCCTCCGCTCCCCGGATGTGCATCCACTCGTACAGCTGTTTTGCGCGGTACGGCTTCTCTCCCAGCCCCGCAGTAAACTCCGTCAGCTCTGCAAGCGTCATGGATTTGATATCCCTTTTATCACTCACTCCCACAACCTCACGTATTCATTCAGTGGCGCACCAACTTTGCAAGAAAAAATCCGTCCCTGTTCTCCCCTCCGGGAAACATCTGCTCTTCATGGAGCAGCTCATACTCCGGCCAATTCTGCAAAAACCACGCCACGTTCTCCTCATTCTCCGCATCATTGATGGTGCATGTGCTGTAGATCAGCACGCCGCCGTGCTTGGTATAATCCCATACCACACTGAGGATCTGCCGCTGCAAAAGGGCAAGCTCCCGCGTCTTCTCCAAAGTCATTCGATACCGGATGTCCGGCTTTTTTCCCAGCACTCCAAGCCCCGAGCACGGCAGATCACAGATCAGCACATCCGCCCGCTCCACAGAGGCATCATGATGTACCGTGGCATCCATCCGCATCGCCCGCACATTCCCCGCGCCATGCTTCTCGATATTCTCCCGGATCAGCCCCACCTTGTAGTCCGTCAGATCCCGCGCTTCCACAAGCCCTGTTCCATGTAAAAGCTCCGCCAGATGCAGGCTCTTTCCGCCCGGCGCGGCACATACATCGATCACATAATCGCCATCCCGCACGCCGGCAAGCTCCGCCACGCGCATCGAGCTGACATCCTGCACATAGAATCTGCCTTCCCGAAAACTCTTCAGCGCGTTCAGATGGTCCACACCGTCCACATAAAACGCATAGGGCAGCTCCCCGGCCGGCTGCACAAGAAGTCCCTCTGCCTCCAGTTCCCTCTTGAGCTCCTCCGGCGTCGTTTTCTGCAGATTTACCCGCACAGACAACGCCTGCTCTCCCGAGAACCCGGACAGAATCCGTTCCGTCTTCTCCAAGCCGTATCGGTCTGCCCACAGCCCGACAATCCACTGGGGAACGGAATATCGGACGCTGAGCGCCGCAAGCGGATCTTTCTCCCCATCCGGCCAGCTCACAGTCCTTCCGTCTCTTGCAATACTCCTGAGCACACCGTTGACAAAACCGGACAAGCCGGAAAAGCCCCGCTTTTTTGCCAGGCGTACCGCCTCATCGCAGGCAGCGGAATCCGGCACCGCGTCCATATAAAGAATCTGATAGACGCTCATGCGCATCAGGTTGCGGATCAACGGCTTCATTTTCCGGATCTTTGTTTTGGAAAAGGCGTCGATCACATAGTCCAGCGCAATCTGCCGCTCTATGGTTCCCTCCACAAGCCGGGTCAGAAAGGCTCTCTCATGTCTCGGAAGGTACTGGTATTTCTCCAGCACCTGACGGAGCATAAGGTGGCTGTACCGCCCCTCCTCGTTGACCGCACACAGAACGTCCAGCGCAAGCGCGCGCAGATTCACGTCAGTCACGCCGCTTTCCTCCAAACAGCAGAATGATTCGAAGGAGCTGCAAAATCGCCGCAGCCGCGGATGCCACATAGGTGAGCGCCGCAGCGCCCAATACCTTTTTCGTGTAGCCGAGCTCCTGATCGCCCAAAATTCCCTGATCCCTGAGCATCACAAGCGCACGGCGGGAAGCGTTGAACTCCACCGGCAGCGTAACCAGCTGAAAGAGCACCGCCAAGGAAAACAAAACAATCCCGATGTTGATGACCGTCATGGACATCTGGTTGTTGATGAGCGCTCCCACAAGGATCACCGGCCATGCCAGCATGGAACCAAAGTTTGCGACGGGCACGAGCGCGCTTCGAAACGCCAGAGGCGCATACCCTCTCGCGTGCTGGATCGCGTGACCGCACTCGTGGGCCGCAACGCCGACCGCTGCAACCGTCGTCGCATTGCACACAGACTCCGACAAATTCAATGTCTTGTCCGACGGGTTGTAATTGTCCGTCAAACTGCCGGACACCTGACGGATTCTGACATCATTGATACCCGCGGCGCGCAGAATCCGCTCCGCAGCCTGCGCCCCGGTCATGCCTGACATGCTGCGGTATTTCGAGTATTTGTTGAAGGTGGTTTTCACCCGCGCCGAAGCAATCAGACAAATGACAGCTCCGATAAGAACCAGAATATAAGTGGGATCCCAATAATAATACATTTCTCTCCTTTCCGTCCTGCTTTCGCGGACTGTAAAAAATCATCATCAAAAAATCAACTGCAGAGAACCGTTCCCGGGGATATGTGGAACCCGTTGCAGAACGCCGCCGCATCCATCCGTTTTTTCCCTTCCAGCTGCACCTCCAGAAGGAGCAGCTGCCCAGCTCCGGTCTGCACGCAGATACCGTTTTTATCCGCGCGAAGAACCGTTCCCGCAAGCGCGTTTTCATGCTCCTTCAATACCCGGCTCTTCCAAATTTTAAAGGTGCGGCCGTCCAGATAAGTGTATGCACTCGGCCACGGATTTAACCCGCGGACCAGTCTTTCGATCTCTTCCGCCGGACGGTTCCAGTCGATATCGCCCAGTTCCTTTGAGATCATTGCCGTGTGGGAGCTCTGCCCGTCATCCTGCGGCGTGAAGCACGCAGTCCCGCTTTTCAGCATCTCCATGGTCTCCACACAGAGCGCGGCGCCCTCTTTCGCCAGCTTCTCAAACAGACTGCCGCCTGTCTCATCCTCCGCAACCGCCACCTCGCGCTTTGCAATGATGTCCCCGGTGTCTATTCCCGCGTCCATGCGCATCGTGGTCACTCCCGTGACGGCTTCACCGTTAATGACCGCCCACTGGATCGGCGATGCGCCGCGGTACTTCGGCAGAAGGGAGGCATGCACGTTCACACAGCCGTATTTTGGCATGTTCAAAATCTCCTCAGACAAAATCTGTCCGAACGCCACCACAATGATAATTTCCGGCTCATATTCCCGCAGGTGCCGCACATGCTCCTCCCGACGGATTCGATCCGGCTGAAAGACTTCAAGTCCGTGCTGCAGGGCACACTCCTTGACCGGGGAACACTGCAGGGCATTGCCCCTGCCCTTCGGCCTATCCGGCTGTGTCACCACAAGCGCCACCTCATGTCCCGCCTCAAGAACCGCCTCCAGCGTTCCCACCGAAAAATCCGGCGTTCCCATAAAAATCACACGCATTCTTTCCCCTCTCTATTCCTCGTCCTCGGGCTGCACATCGTGCAGTCCGCCGATTACCTTCTCCACATACAGATGTCCGTCCAGATGCTCCACCTCATGGCAGATGGCCCTCGCCAAAAGCTCGGTCGCCTCGATCTCGCAGACAGTCATCTCCCCGTTCAGAAATTTCGCTTTCACATAGTTCGGACGCACCACAATGCCCGCCTTTCCCGGGATGCTTAAGCATCCCTCGTCCCCCGACTGCTCTCCGGAGGACTCCAGAATCTCGGGGTTGATCATCACAATCGGGCCATCCCCGACATCGATCACCACAATTCTTCTCAATATTCCGACCTGCGGAGCGGCAAGCCCCACGCCGTTCGCCTCGTACATCGTCTCGATCATATCCTCGATCAGGGTTTTGAGGCGAGGGGTCATTTCCGCCACCTCCCTGCACGCCTTGTTCAAGATCGGATCTCCCTGCAGCCGAATTGTTCTTATCGCCATTTTAACCTCCTAAAACCCGCTCGCCGGGTCAAAATCAAACTGTATGGACACAGAGGACAGAAGCGCCGAGGCCTTCACCAGACTCTCGATCCCGTCCTTTAAATTCACCAGCTCCTCATAGTCCTTCGCCTTCATATAGAGAACTCTATGGTAGATATCGTTCACTCTCGCCACGGTGGCTTCCGCGGGACCCACGAGAAGCACCTCCCGATGTGCCTCTGCTATACGCCCTCTCAAATGCTCGGCAAGAACAGCGCCTGCCCGCTCCAGCACTGCGGGATCTGCCCCCATGCAATGCACGAGAAGCATATGGCAGACCGGCGGATAGTTGAGCAGCGTCCGATAGGCAATCTCCTGCCCGTAAAAGGCATCGTAATCCTGCGCCTTCGCCGCAAGAATGGCAAAGTGCTCCGGATCGTAGGTCTGGATCAGCGCATACCCCGGCTCATGCCCCCGCCCCGCACGCCCGACGGCCTGAGTCAAAAGCTGAAAGGTCCGCTCCGCCGAGTGGAAATCGGCAACGTGCAGTGACATATCCGCCGCCAGCACCCCCACGAGCGTAACCCCCGGGAAATCGTGCCCCTTCACAATCATCTGAGTTCCGATCAAAATGTCTGCCTCGCGGTTTGCGAAGGACTGCAGAATTTTCTCGTAGGAATCCTTCGTCCGCGTCGTGTCATAATCCATGCGCAGAATCCGCGCCTGCGGAAAGCGCGCCTGCACCATCTGTTCAATCTTCTCCGTTCCTGCCTTGAAGGCTCCCATGTACTTGCTCCCGCAGGAGGGACACACCTTTGGCTCCCGATCCTCATAACCGCAATAGTGACAGACCATCCTGCCGCCGCCGTGCAGACTTAAGGACACATCGCAGTGAGGACATTTTACCACAAAACCACAGCTTCTGCACGAAATAAATCCGGAAACACCCCTCCTGTTCAAAAAGAGCATCGTCTGCTGTCCTCTCTGCAGACGCTCCTCCATCAGCTCCTGCAGCCGGTCGCTCAAAATGGACCGGTTCCCCCTCTTCAGCTCCTGCCTCATATCCACGATCTCACACTCCGGCAGCGGCCTGTCATCGACCCTCGCATCGAGGCGCAGAAGCCGGTAGCTGCCGTTTACTGCCTGATAATAGCTGTCCACGGAGGGCGTCGCGGAGCCAAGCACCACACTGGCGCCATTCATCATGGCCCGCCGGATCGCAACCTCCCTCGCATGATAGCGCGGGACATTCTCGCTCTTGTAGGAAGTCTCATGCTCCTCATCCACAATGATGAGTCCCAGACGCTCAAACGGGGTAAAGAGCGCGGATCTCGGTCCGATCATGATGTCGATATCGCCATTCTTTGCGCGCTCAAACTGGTCAAAGCGCTCCCCCTGAGACATCCGTGAGTTCAAAATCGACACCCGCTCTCCGAAACGGTTGTAAAAGCGCATCACCGTCTGATAGGTCAGCGCAATCTCCGGAATCAAAAGGATCGCCTGCCGGCCCTTTGCAATCACGCGGGCAATCAGCTCCATGTAAACCTCCGTCTTTCCGCTGCCCGTGACTCCCTTTAACAGGTAAGTCTGCGCGATCCCTTTTTCCATGTCCCCCGCGACAAGATCCACCACCTGCTGCTGCTGCTCATTCAATGTCAGGTGATAGCCCTTCTTTTTTAAGTGTTCCACCGGATTCCGGTAAGCCCGGGAGCTTGTGACCCTCACAATCCTCTGCTGCTCCAGCGCGCGCACCACAGACGCAGAGACCGACAATTTGCCGGTAACAAGGGCGTAGTCCAGCGTCTTTACCTCGATCAACTCCCGCAAAAGCCTTGCTTGTGCCGTGCTGTGCCTGTTCTCAAGAAGCGCAAGCTTTGCGCGTGCCTCGCGCTCATCAAGGAGGAGCTCCACGCTTCGCCGCTCCACCTTGCGCACCACCCGCTTGATCGGAAGCACCGTCTTTAAGGCCTGGTTCATTGTGGAACCATACTGGCGCCTCATCCACGCCGCCAGTTCGATGAGCTGGGATTCGATCGGCACACCGGACTCCGCGATGCCTGCCAGCGGACGCAGCTTGCCCACGTCGTACTCCGGCCGGTCCACAAGCTCCACGACATAGCCCCGCACCGTGCGCGGACCGAACGGAATCTCCACCTGCATCCCGACCCTCAGCCGATCCCTCAGCTCTCCCGGCACAAGATACTGAAAGGCTTTATCCAGTTTATCCAGCGAGATGTCCACGATCACATTCGCGTAGAGCTCTCTGCAGCCAGTCCCTGTATCCATCACAACGTTTCCTTCTCAAGTACATCAATCCCTGCTATTATATCCCCACTGAAAAAAATATTCAAGTTTTGTAATTCCATGTACATGTATTAAAAAAAGCCGGGCATACTGTAAACAGTTAAGGAGACGAAATGAACTGGAAAAATTTTTTTATATGCGGACTGGCCGGCTGGTGCATGGAAATCCTCTTCACTTCCTTTGCCGCACTCTTTCACGGCGATATCCGTATGACCGGGAATACCTCCGCCTGGATGTTCCCGATCTATGGAATGGCAGCCGTGATCGGTCCGATCTACGATAGAATCAATCACTGGCCGACTGCCCTCCGCGGAATCGTCTACGCCCTCGTCATCATATCCGGCGAATTCGTCAGCGGCACGATCCTCCGGCAGTTCTCTGCCTGCCCGTGGGACTACTCCGACAGCCTCTTAAACATCGGCGGAGTCATACGGCTGGACTATCTTCCCTTCTGGGTGTCGGCAGGCCTTGTCTTCGAACGGCTTCTTTGTTGGCAAGGCACAAAAAACATGGCAGCTTCCAATGAGACAGTATCGAAAACCATACTGACCAAAGGACAGCTGCCATATAAAAACAATTAAATCCGTTCAGTGAGCCGCTTTCTTGCGCGCGCTCATCTTGTCGAGATTGGAATACTTCTCCTCGCAGTACTTGCACCGGTATACCTCCCGGTTCTCGTCGGTCAGAAAGAAAATCTGATCCAGCTCCTGCTCGATCGACGTGACGCACCTGGGATTTTTGCACTTGATCACGTTCTTCACCTGCTTGGGCAGAGTGAGGCGCTTTTTCTCCACGATCTTGTCCCCCTTGATGACGTTGACTGTAATGTTGTGGTCAATAAATCCCAGAATATCCAGATCGAGCTCCTCAATCGGACACTCCACCTTGATGATATCCTTCTTGCCCATTTTGCTGCTCCTGACATTCATGATAATCGCCACCGCGCAGTCCATGTCATCCAGCTTCAGGTCATGGTAAATGTTCATGCTCATACCCGCCTGAATGTGATCGAGCACAAAGCCCTCGTGAATCCCACTGATATTTAACATGTCGCACCTCCTGTCAGGCCAAGCAGCGTCAGAATCAATGCCATGCGGACATACACCCCGTACTGTGCCTGCTTGAAATACACAGCCCTCGGGTCATCGTCCACCTCCACAGAAATCTCATTCACACGCGGCAGCGGGTGCAGCACAAGCATGTCCGGCCTTGCCAGCTCCATCTTTGCCTTTGTCAGAATATAATAATCCTTCAGTCTTATGTAATCCTCCTCGTTAAAAAAGCGCTCCTTCTGCACGCGCGTCATGTACAGTACATCCAGCGAGCCGATGGCATCCTCCAAGCGCTCCACCTCCTCAAACTCGATGTTGTTCGCCCTCAGCACATCCTCGCGGATGTAGTCCGGTACTCTCAGCTCCTCCGGAGAGATCAGGATAAACCGCACATGCTCGTAACGGATCAGCGCATTGATCAGCGAGTGCACCGTGCGCCCGAACTTTAGATCCCCGCACAGGCCGATGGTCAGATCTCCCAGCCTCCCTTTCAGGGAGCGGATCGTAAGGAGGTCGGTGAGCGTCTGCGTGGGATGCTGGTGTCCGCCATCCCCGGCGTTGATCACCGGGATCCCGGACCGCTGGGACGCCACAAGCGCGGCCCCCTCCTTTGGGTGCCGGATCGCACAGATGTCGGCGTAGCAGGAGATCACCCGGACGGTGTCGGAAATACTCTCTCCCTTTGCCGCCGAAGAGGAGTCGGCGCTGGCAAACCCCAGAACGGAGCCTCCCAGATTCAGCATTGCCGCCTCAAAGCTGAGCCTTGTCCGCGTGCTCGGCTCGTAAAAGCAGGTGGCCAGCTTTTTCCCGTCACATGCGTGGGCGTACTTTTCGGGATGCTCCTCGATATCGTTTGCGAGATCTAAGAGCACATCCAGCTCTTCCACCGTAAAATCCAACGGATTCATCAGATGTCTCATGTCATTCCTCCCAACTTTCACTCAAACTCATTTTCACCATCATATAACACGATTTCTTTGAATTCAAGATAAAATGCATTGCAATTTGAGATTTTTTTAGTACAATGGAAAAAGGAGGGGGATATCACTATGAACGAAGAAAAAATTCTACAGGAAAACACAGAAAATGAAGATACCGTCATGTTCAGGGAGCGCAAGCGCCTCCTGTTTTTCGGCCTGCCTTGGACCTTTACCAAATACACCGTCACACCGAGCCTGCTGACCATCAACCGCGGCCTGCTTCACACGGTGGAGGACGACTGTTACATGTACAAAATTCAGGATGTCAAGCTGGAAACCTCGCTGCTGGAGCGCATATTCCGGATCGCAACCGTACACTGCTACACCGGCGATGTGACCGACCGCGAAATTCTGCTCATACACGTAAAGCACGCCAGGGAAATCAAGAACTATCTGCTGAAGGCATCCGAGACTGCACGTCTCAAACGCCGCACGCTGAGCACGATGGACATCAGCGCCCACCAAATAGACCTTGACCACGACGGCATCCCAGATTAATGCAACAACTGCGGTATCCCGAAGGGATATCGCATAGGGGACCCGCCTGCGGGGGGATTCCTTATTGCTTACAACAAGG
>JAFLRQ010000064.1:8631-12084 GCA_022511395.1 Agathobacter sp.
GGGACCCGCCTGCGGGGGGATTCCTTATTGCTTACAACAAGGGGGCTGTGAGAAATTTTCTCACAGCCCCCTCTCTGCGTCAGGACGATAAGCCGGGTTATGTCGTTGGGTGATCATCTATCTAGGACGACTGTTGCCAGCCGCCTCAAGCGACCTACCTAAAGCTGGCGGGCCACGTCATAGCTTTGTTTCGGTCTTGCTTCAGATGGGGTTTACACAGCCCTCCCTGTTACCAGCGAGGCGGTAGTCTCTTACACTGCCATTCCACCCTTACTGTCTGCGCGAAGCAGGCAGCGGTATCATTTCTGTTGCACTTTCCTTAGAGTTTCCTCCACCGGCCGTTAACCGGCATCCTGCCCTGTGAAGCCCGGACTTTCCTCACCTGCAGCCTTTCGTCTCTGCAGCCGCGATCACCTGTCCTGCACAGTCCGCCGCAAGGAGCTCCCGCCTGCGCGGGCCTTGCCGCCTTATTAACATATCACAGAATTCCTCCCGGCGCAAATGAAAGTTTTCCGCCTTTCGGATTGCAGCCGCACAGGTGAAACTTTATACATGGAAGCAGCTCCCTCCCACAAACTCCCGAACAAGGGAATTCTGCTGGATTCCCTCCGTGGGAAGCGGGAGAAAATAGTCCAAAAATTTCAGCAGCCGCTTTGCCTCAAGATACTCAGGACAGTTCCCCGGGATCTGGAACAACAGCGGTTCCGCGTAAACCTTTAACACCGCAAACTCATACAGAAGCGCAGAGTTGAACATGACATCGGCGCTGTCCTGGAATGGAAAAATGTACTTCTCCTCCCCGCGGCGCACGCTGTCCCACATGGCGATGGTGTCCTTTGCCGATGTGCCTCTGGTTCTCGCATCCCTCACAATACGCCGCAGCAGCCGTCCGTCCGTCGTCGGCAGCGGATTGTGTTCGTCAATGTTGAGCTGCGTCAGTGCAGATATGTAAATTCTGAACTTGCTTTCGCTCGGCAGTGAATAGGAAAGCTTTTCGTTCAGGCCGTGGATTCCCTCAATCACAAGGATGTCATCCTCGCCGAGCGTAAGCATCTGTCCGCGGTACTCCCTGCGCCCGGTCTTAAAGTTGAAGGAGGGCATCTCCACCGTCTCCCCCGCCAGAAGCTTCGTCATGTCCTTGTTAAACAGCTCGACATCCAGCGCCTCCAGACACTCAAAGTCGAAATTTCCGTTTTCATCCTTTGGGCACAGATCCCGATTTACATAGTAATTGTCCAGCCCGATGGGATGCGGTTTCAACCCCTTGGCAATCAGCTGGATGCTCAGCCGGTTGGAGAACGTCGTCTTTCCGGAGGACGAGGGTCCCGCAATCATGACAAACTTTGTCTTAATTCCGTGTTCCTGCTTTTTCACACGCTCCGCAATCTGCTCCGCCAGAGCGCCGATCCGCTCCTCCATCAGAGCCTCCTGAAGCAGGATGATCTCCTCTCCGCGCCCCGCTGCAATCGCGTCATTCAGTGCTCCTATCGTGCCCACGTCCAGCATGCGGCTCCAGCGTCTCGACTCCCGCAGCGTCTGATACAGCTTTTTCGACGCGGTGAGCGGCTCCACCGTATCGCCTTTCTTATTTGGGAAGCGCAGCACAAATCCCTCCCCGTAGGGTTCGAGCGCAAAATATTTCAGCACGCCCGTAGAGGCTGCCATATATCCGTAAAAATAATCCTCCATGCCGCTGATCCGGTACAGATTGACTCTGGAGCTCCTCCTGTAATGCAAAAGCCGTTCCTTGTCCCTCATGCCGTATGAGGCAAACTTTGCCTCCGCCTCCGCGGTCTTCACGCTGTGCTTCTCAATCGGAATATCCCTCTCCACCAGCGCACGCATGCACTCCTCCACCTGCGCGATGCGCTCGGCGGAATTCTCGCAGCCCTCCAGCTCGCAGTAGTAGCCCTGCCCCAGCGAGTAAAATACGCGAACCTGCACTTTGCCGTCCCACAGATCGTGAACTGCCTTCTGCATGAGAAGCGTCACACTCCTGCGATAGGTGCGCTTTCCGTCCCTGTCCGTCATCGTGAGAAATGAGACCGTACACGGCTTTGTCACCGGCTTGCCAAGCTCCCGAAGCTTTTGATCCACCAGCGCCAACACAATCGTATCCACATAGTTCTCCTGATACCTTTCCGCCAGCTCCTGCAGCTTGGTTCCCTCCTCAACTGCCACCGTCTGCATTTCGCCCGGTTTCACCTCAATATTCAGCTGGTATTCCTGCATTCTTCTTTTCCCCCATTCTTATGTATTGCCGCTTCCATACGGCTTGCAGGGCAAAGCCTGCCCCGAACAGATCCTGTGGGCCTGCCGGTTAAGCCTCAGCCGTTCCCGCACCTCCTGTATGCGCCCCGCAATCTTTTCCGATGCCGTCTGTCCGCCCAGCTGCTCTAAAATCCGCTCGAGCTCGCACTTCTCTCTCTCGAGACAGCATAACAGCTGCGGATGTCTCTCTCTCAAAAGCACCGGTCCATAGAGATCCTCCAGCAGCGGCCTGCAGTGCTCATTGTCTGCATGTCCGCCGTTTTTGTGTGCCGCACGCATCATGGGATAGAATTTCCCATCCTCACACACCAGATTCTCCGCCTCGATTTGATAACCGTGGAGTCTCAGGTACTTCCGCACCTTCGGAATGTCCGACTGCGGCTGCAGGACCAGCTCCTTTGCTCTCCCGCACACAGCCTGTCCCTCCGTCAAAATCCGCAGGATCAGCTCCCCGCCCATCCCCGCAATGAGAATGCATTCCGCCTCGCCGGGCGCCAGCTCCGCAAGTCCGTCCGAGAGCCTGGTCTCAATCTGCTCTGTGAGTCCCGCCGCCTCAATGTTTGCCTGTGCGCGCGACAGCGGCCCCTCACCAATGTCCATAGCAATGGCCCGCCGGATCCTTCCGCTCTCTGCAAGCGCGATCGGCACATAGGCGTGATCCGTCCCCACGTCCGCCAGAACCCCTTTTGACGTGACAAGCGCTGCAACCGCCTCCATGCGTTTTGACAGCCGCCCCATACTACTCCAGATAATCCTTTAATTTTCTGCTCCTGCTCGGGTGGCGGAGCTTCCTGAGCGCCTTCGCCTCAATCTGGCGGATGCGCTCGCGGGTGACATTGAACTCCCTGCCGACCTCCTCCAGCGTGCGGGCTCTGCCGTCATCCAGCCCAAAGCGCAGTGTCAGAACCTTCTGTTCGCGCTCGGTCAGTGTGCTAAGCACCTCCTCAAGCTGTTCCTTCAAGAGAGTAAACGCAGCGGCATCCGCCGGAATCGGCACATTGTCATCCTTGATAAAGTCGCCCAGATGGGAGTCCTCCTCCTCGCCGATGGGAGTTTCCAAGGACACCGGCTCCTGAGAGATCTTTAAGATTTCGCGGACGCGATCCACCGGCATGTTCATCTCCTCTGCAATCTCCTCCGGGGTAGGCTCACGCCCCAGCTCCTGCAGGAGCTGCCTGCTGA
>JAFLRQ010000065.1:0-7905 GCA_022511395.1 Agathobacter sp.
CTTTTTTAATATTCTTTGCTCTTTTTTGATTTGCAAAGGCATTATGAACCATTTCAATATTTTGTTCCCTTTCAGGCTCAGAATATGACTTTGTGATTACAACAATGACCGGTACAGTCTTCCACATAGCAGTCGCCGCGGATAAATCTTTTATTGTTTTGGGAAAAAGCTTACTTGTTGTGCCGTCCACGCAAAACCAGATTACATTTATATTATTATCTTCGTGCCCCTCTTTCGCACTTTGTTTTGACCATTTTTTCACCGCATTTACCGCCTGGTGTTCTTTGATCAATGAAGGCTCGAAACCAATAGAATCAATGATCCTAAAGGGGATACTGTCATTTTCATATATTTCAAGCTTACTTGTAGTTCCGGATGTCCCCCAGCCGGTTTTTGCTTTTTCTTCACCGAGCACAGCATTAATAAGCGTTGACTTCCCCACTCCCGAATTGCCAATGACCAAAACATTCCCTCTCTGCTCCATATTTTCTCCTTTCCGTATACAATGAAACTCTCGTTGTCTTTTTTTTCCCCGTTTTTTCATAACTTTGTGATCTGTATTTTATTATACAATAATGAATAGACATATTTTGTCATTGTATTTATAATTTTGTAGAATTATGTTATCATAATTTATCCCTGCATTCAATATTTCTCTTAAGATTACGAAGAAAACATGTTGACAGATTGCCAGAAAGCGTTTATTATGTTCTCTGTAGCTTGTTGAAAATTTTAAAGGAAAGGAGGCACACATCATGAAGAATTTGCGTTTTAAGACAGAATTAAGCAGGAAACAGACTGGATGTATTGTCTCCCGGTATCAGTCAGAATGATTGTACATAAGGGCCGCTGGCAGGCGGCTCATGGATGTTAGATGACGACGGCATGGCATACAGAAGTATGTCGTGCCGTTTTTTCATCATACCGGGAGATTTGGAGAGTGGCCCGCGTCGGCGGGCGGGGAGTGTGTAACAATGAATTTGCCAAGCAGTTTTGTAAAGGTTTTGAAAAATAAAGGAATTCCGGAGGAGGGCGTGATCTTTGCGGCGACGGCGGATCTGGACGAGGAGTTTCGCTTTGCGGACACCGTTGTGGCGCTGACGAAAGAGCAGCTGATCATTGCCAGATACCCCTATACGGGGAAAAAGGAAATCCGGCTGGGGGGCTACAGCGGCTGGAATGCGGAGGAAGCGGATGCGGACCAGGAGCCTGCAGTGCTCCTGTATGATCTGAAAAATGTCGAGCGGCTGGAGGTGATCCGGGAAGTCGGAACCGGCGTCCTGATGGGAGAGATTGACGGGATTGAGCGCTGTCTCTGCCAGTTTTCCAACACGCGGATGGAGGCGTTCATGCGCATGGGGCGTCTGCTGAAAAAGCTCAAGAAGGACGAGGAGATCACGAAGGAGGATCTGGATGTGCGAAGGGGGCGCGAGTGCTGCCCCAAATGCGGCATGATTTACCCGGATCAGGAGCGCAAGGTCTGCCCGAAATGCATGAACAAGCGGTCGATTCTCTTTCGCGTGATGGGATATTTTAAGCCCTATGCGCTCGGGCTTGTGATTATGATGCTGTGTTATATTACAACGGCGGTGCTGAATCTGGTGTGGCCGTACCTGAGCGGTACGATCCTCTACGATAGGGTACTGGGGAAGGACGAGGCTTTTCTCGCCGAACTGAATCTGCCGGCGGGAAGGTTTGTGACGGCACTGGCGGTTCTGGTGGCGGCAATGATCATAACGCGCGTGCTGATTCAGGGCATCGGCATTTTACAGGGTGTCTTTACGGCGCGCATTGCGGCGGAGGTGATTGCCAAGCTGAAAAGCCAGGTGTTCACCTCGATGGGTAAGCTGTCCATCAGTTTCTTTACCAAGCGTCAGACCGGCGGCCTGATGACCCGGGTGACGGACGACGCGGATGAGGTGTCCGGGTTTTTCATTGACGGAATTCCCTATTTCTTTATCAATGTAGGGACGATCATTGCAACCACGGTGATCATGTTTGTCTTAAACCCGCTGCTTGCCGTGGTGTCGATAGTGATGCTTCCGTTTCTGTTCGTGATCAGCTACAAGCTGATGCCCAGGCTGTGGCATTACTATGGCAAGACCCACCGCGCGAGGCGGCGGCTGAACGGCCAGATGAACGAGAATTTTACGGGCGCGAGAGTGGTGCGCGCATTTGGCCAGGAGCAGCAGGAGATCAAGCGGTTTGGGAAAAACAACGGCCGGATGAGAGAGGCGGAGCTGGATGTGGCGCGCTTTGACTGCAAGTTTTCCGCGCTTTACAATCTGGTGGAGGATCTGCTGACTTTCTTGGTGTGGGCGGTTGGCTCGGCGCTGATCATCAGCCATTCCAACATGGAACTGGGACTTTTGATTACATTCTCCGGCTATGTCGGGCAGCTCAAGGGCCCGCTTGAATTTATGTCGCGGATTTTCCGCTGGTACACAAACGCCATGAACTCGGCGCAGAGAATGTTTGAGATTATTGACGCGGTGCCGGAGGTGAAGGAGGTGCCGGACCCGATGCGACCAGAGACGCTGAGCGGCGCGATTGAGTTAAAGAATGTCACCTTTGGATATGAGCCGAACAAGCCAATCCTCAAGGATGTGAGCTTCCGGGTTGAGGCGGGGGAGGTGCTCGGCATTGTCGGGCGCTCCGGCGCGGGCAAATCGACGCTGGTCAACCTTATCTCGCGGCTTTACGACGCGGAAGAGGGAGAGGTGCTTGTGGACGGCGTGAATGTGCGGCAGTACGGCTTTCGAGAGCTGCGCAAGAATGTGGCGATGGTGTCGCAGGAGACCTATATCTTTGTGGGAACGGTGGCGGAGAATATCGCATACGCCAAGCCGGATGCCACCCGCGAGGAGATCATCCGAGCGTCCATTCAGGCGAGTGCGCACGACTTTATCTGCAAGATGCCGCAGGGGTATGATACTTTGCTCGGGCCGGCCAACCGTGCGCTTTCCGGGGGAGAAAAGCAGAGGATTTCCATTGCGCGGGCTATCCTGATTGACCCGAAAATACTGATTTTGGATGAGGCAACCTCCGCAGTGGACACGGAGACAGAGCTTGCGATCCAGAAATCCCTGGAGCAGCTGGAGAAAGGACGTACCGTGCTCTCCATTGCGCACCGGCTGTCCACCTTGCGGAACGCGGCGCATCTGATTGTGCTCGATGACGGCCGGGTGACGGAGAAGGGAACGCACGAGGAGCTGATGGAGCAAAAAGGAACCTTCTACAAACTGAGCCAGCTGCAGACGAAGGCGCTGGAGCTCAGAGGAGTGGAATGAGAGAGGGAGGAATGAAATTATGGGAGGACGCAGATCTGAAGGACAGGATTTGTTGAATTTACAGGAATTTGACGAGGAGGCGCTGAAAAAGGAGTCAGAGGAGGCGCTTGCCATGCACTTTCTGGACAGCAGCAACGCCGTGTTTACGCGCACGGGGGGAGGCTTTCTCGCGCTTAAGGCGAACGGAAAGGAGTATGACCGGGTAGGGGTTTATCTCACTTTTCCGATGACGATGCCGGATGAGTTCATCTCCATCCGGGAATCCGACGAGAAAGCGAAGGAGATTGGGATTATTCGCTCGCTGTCCGATCTGGGGAAGGATGAGCAGGAGATGATTCGGGAGCAGGTGAGGCTGCGCTATTTCATGCCGGTGATCCGCAAGGTGCTGGATGTGAAGGACGAGTATGGCCACGCATACTGGCATGTCAAGACGGATTTCGGGGTCTGCCGTTTTACGACCCACATGGGCGGTGATGCGGTGGTGAATTTAAGTGACAACCGCTATCAGATCACGGACATCGACGGCAACCGTTACGAGATTGCGGATCTGTATGCGCTCTCCGTGATGGAGCGCAAGAAACTGGATTTGTTCATCTGACGGGCAACTGATTTAAGGAGACAGGAATATTATGAAATTATTATACACGTTGGACGAGACCGGGCAGAGGGCGCTCGCGCTGCGCGAGGGAGAAGAAATCTGGTACTGTGTGCCGGTGGATCTGGACTTCGACAACGGCAAAAAGATTGCAGCGGAGAACTACACGGACACTACATGGATGGTCGTCACGCAGGAGCGGCTTGTAGTGATCAAGGGCGGGGAGAAGACGGCGGAGTACGAGCTTAAGGACTGTGAGAAGATCAAGTGCGAGAATCAGGTGTACAGCGGCATTGTCACGGTCTATTTAAAGAACGGCACGAAGTCCTGTGCTGTCCGCTTTTCGATGCGGCATATTATGAGGGTGGCTTACGCGGCCCGCGGCGCGCAGGTGATTGTAAACGCCATCGGAGAGGGCCGCAAGCTCACGGAGGCCGACCGGATTGTCAGCATGGAGTATGAGAAATACTGTGAAAAGTGCGGCAGGGCGCTCCCGGGGACAAGGCAGTGTCCCTACTGTGAGGGCAAGGCGGTGGTGCTGAAAAAATTCATGTCGCTGGCGGGAGAGTTCGTCGGAAGGCTGCTATTGATTTCGGTGCTGATGCTCTTAGCCTCCGGCATCGATCTGGTGAACCCAATGGTGCAGCGCAACTTTATTGACGGAAGCCTTGCCACAGATACGGGAACGGTGCGAGACCTCATGATCTTTATCGGAATCACCTTTACGCTGCTTGTGGCGCGGATTGCAATTATTACGTGGAGGTCGTGGAACTGTTCCAAGCTGGGCGCGGCGATCAGTATGAGCCTGCGCACAAAGCTGTATTACAAGATTCAGCTTCTCTCGCTCTCGTTTATCAACAACCGCAGACCAGGCGAGCTGATGAACCGCGTGTCGAGAGATACGCGGGAGATCCGCACCTTTATGGAGGAGATCTTCGGCAATATGTTTTCGTGCCTGCTGACTATGATCGTTTCCCTGGTGATGATGTTTGTCATCAGTTGGAAAATGACGCTGCTCTCGCTGGTGTTTATTGTGTTTGTGATTGTGATTACAAGGCTGTTCTGGCATCAGATTCACACAATTTTCCACAGACAGTGGCTGAAATACGACGACATGAACAGCAGCCTGCAGGACATTATTGCCGGAATGCGCATTGTGAAAACCTTCGGGCAGGAGGAGCGCGAGAGCGCCAGATTCCGGAAAAAAACGGAGGAGTTTGCCGCGATCCAGAAGCGCAACGAGACCTTCTGGGCGGTGTTCTTCCCGATATTGACCTTCTTGCTTGGAATGGGGAGCTACATAGCGGTTTACATGGGCGGCTCCGAAGTACTGGTAGGCACAATGACCGTGGGCCAGCTTGTGCAGTTTATCACCTACAGCGGCTATCTGTATGGCCCGCTGGGCTGGATGACGCATCTGCCCCGGTCGGTGATGCAGATGATCACCAGCTTAAACCGCATCTACGATGTGTTGGATGAGGAGCCAAACCTGACGGACAAAAAAGATGCCAAGGCGTTCACCATCAAGGGTGCGCTGGAGCTGAAAAATGTGTCCTTCGGCTATCAGACCTACGAGCCGGTGCTGGAGAATATCAGCTTTTCCGTGGCGCCCGGTGAGATGATTGGTCTGGTGGGGGCATCCGGAAGCGGGAAATCCACGCTGATCAACCTGATCATGAGGCTTTATGAGGTGGATCAGGGAAGCATTACATTGGATGGCTGTGACCTTAGGGATATGCAGATGGACAGCCTGCACTCGCAGATCGGCGTGGTGCTGCAGGAGACATTCCTGTTCTCCGGGAGTATCCTCGCAAATATCCGGTTTGCGAAGCCTGACGCGCCTCTGGAGGATGTGATTCGGGCGGCAAAGGCGGCGAATGCGCACGACTTTATCTGCAAGACTCCGGACGGCTACAATACCTATGTGGGTGAGCACGGCTACAACCTCTCAGGCGGTGAGCGCCAGAGAATTGCAATCGCCCGTGCGATTCTGAATAACCCGAGAATTCTGATTCTTGACGAGGCGACCTCCGCGCTGGATACGGAGAGCGAGTTCTTGATTCAGCAGGCGTTGGAGCGGCTGATTAAGGGCAGGACGACCTTTGCCATTGCGCACCGGCTCTCTACCCTGCGGGGCGCAAACCGGCTGGTGGTAATCGACAACCACGGCGTGGCAGAGATTGGAACCCACAATGAACTGCTGGAAAAGAAGGGCATCTACTACGGGCTGGTGAACGCGCAGCTTCAGATGGCAAACGGGCAGTGAGTTCGATGGGAAGAATTTGGAAAGTTGGGATTGACAAATCGGCGCATGTTCTGTTATAGTAGCGTAAGACTCATGTATGTACATATACCAGAAACTGGTGTAGTGCATGTGTGGGTCTTTTTTATAAATTACACCGGAAGAAGGAGGTTTGACGATGTATATTGAGCTTTTCCTGATTGGCGTGGGACTTTCCATGGACGCCTTTGCGGTCTCCGTGTGCAAGGGGCTCGCCATGGAAAAAATCAACAAAAAGCAGGCGGCGGTCATCGGCCTGTATTTTGGAGGTTTTCAGGCGCTGATGCCGTTTCTGGGCTGGCTTTTGGGCGTCCGCTTTCAGAAATATATCGTTTCCATTGATCACTGGGTCGCCTTTGTTCTGCTGGCTTTTATCGGCGGAAAGATGATCCTGGAGGCAGTCCGGGACAGTGAGGATCCTGAGATCGGGCAAAAGAATCCGCCGCTCAAACACAAGGAGATGCTTATCATGGCGGTTGCCACCAGCATTGACGCGCTGGCGGTGGGCATCACCTTCGCCTTTCTGGAGGTTCCGATTGCAGAGGCAGTTGCCATCATTGGGTGTACCACCTTTGTTCTGTCTGTTGTGGGTGTGGCGGCAGGCAATTTCTTTGGCACCCGCTATAAGAGAAAGGCGGAGATTTGCGGCGGGGTCATACTGATCCTGATTGGACTAAAAATTTTGACAGAGCATCTGGGTATTTTACCGTTCTGACGGTTTTGTTAGATCTGCGCCTGGCGCGAAAAAGGAGGATTTTTTATGCTAGACTTTATTGAAACCTGTTCACTGCCGCTTGCCATTGTACTTTTGGTTGCCGGATTTGTGCTCCTGATCAAGGGCGCGGATTCCTTTGTGGAGGGCAGCTCCAGCATAGCCAAAAAGTTCCATGTGCCGTCCATTATTATCGGACTGACGATTGTGGCAATGGGAACCTCTCTGCCGGAGACCGCCGTGTCTGTCACGGCCTCTGTCGGCGGCAACAATGCACTGGCAGTCAGCAATGCGGTGGGCTCCAACATCTTTAACCTGATGATGGTGATCGGTGTCTGCGCGCTCCTGACGCCGGTGGCGGTGCAGAGGGATGTCGTGCGGCGGGATATTCCGTTTTCCGTGCTCTGCGCCATTCTGCTGCTTGTGCTGGGATATCTGGGAAATATGACGCTCGGGCATCTGGACGGCGCGCTCATGCTCGTGCTGTTTGCCGGATTTATACTCTATATGATATTCAAGGCGCTCTCAGCCAAGGCAGAAGGTGCGAACGGGGAGGCGGACGACGTGAAGATCATGTCCGTGCCAAGGAGCCTGATTTATATTGTGCTGGGAGGCGTGGGCATTGCGCTGGGGGGAGATGTGGTGGTCAAAAGCGCCAGCAACATTGCCGTGACCTTCGGCATGAGCCAGACGCTGGTGGGGCTTACCATTGTCTCCGTCGGAACCTCGCTGCCGGAGCTGGTGACTTCGATTGTCGCCGCCCGCAAAAATGAAATTGACATGGCGCTGGGCAACGCCATTGGCTCCAATGTCTTCAACATCCTTATGGTGCTGGGCATAGCTTCCGCAATCAGTCCGATTGCATTTTTGACAGAAAATATCATTGACATCGGCGTACTTCTGGCGTTCAGCCTGTTGGTATGGCTGTTTGCCGCGACAAAGAAACGCATCGGCAAGCTGGAGGGACTGATCATGGCAGTGTTGTATGTGGCATATGTGGTCTACGCCTGCATACGCTAAGAGATCG
>JAFLRQ010000065.1:8005-12058 GCA_022511395.1 Agathobacter sp.
ATGGCAGTGTTGTATGTGGCATATGTGGTCTACGCCTGCATACGCTAAGAGATCGGATTAATATCTGTGCATTCTGTTTCATACAATGGATATGATGAAACTTATTGCGGGATGGCAGGTATGAAACGGTTAAAAAGACAGCATCTTGTGATGCTTTTGGAAACGATTTTGCTGGCTGCAATTCTTGTAGTCAATTTTGTGCGTCAGGCGGGGGCGGAAAGCTCTGACTCCTTCGACGTCTCCGGTGATGTCTACCGGGAGCTCCCCGGGCAGAACGATTATATCAAGTGGGTGGATTTCAATGTGACGAAGGAGGCCATGCAGGATGCCTATGACTATGATGTCGGGACATACGGCCAATCGGTTCATCTGGACTGGATCGCGCTTCTTGCTTATCAGGCGTGCAGGAACGGGGGAGATTTCAGTAAATACAAGTCCGGCGATCTGGCAGCCACCGCCAAGAAGCTGGCCGCTGGGGAGGTTTCCCTTGAGGAGCTTGTCAAGGACCTGAAATATTACAATTATTATTATGAGGCATACGACGCCGTTCTTGGGGGCTTAGTGGGAGAATATGAGATTCAGGCTTCGGCGGATGCTGCATGGGAGAAGAAATACGGGCTCAAGGGCTTTCTTCCGATTGCAAAATATTTTCCTTATACGGACTACGATGACTTTGGCGCGTCGCGCTCCTACGGCTACAAAAGGCCGCATCTCGGGCATGACATGATGGGACAGACCGGAACTCCGGTGATTGCGGCGGAATCCGGTTATGTGGAGGCCATCGGCTGGAACCAGTACGGCGGCTGGCGGCTTGGAATCCGAAGCTTTGACAAAAAGCGCTATTATTATTACGCCCATTTGAGGAAGGACTTTCCCTACTGCAAGACGCTTGAAGAGGGCAGTGTGGTCACTGCCGGGGATGTCATCGGCTACATGGGGCATACCGGCTACAGTACAACGGAGAATGTCAACAACATCGACACGCCCCATCTGCATTTCGGCCTGCAGCTGATCTTCGACGAATCCCAGAAGGACGGGACGAACCAGATCTGGGTCAGCTGCTACGAGCTCACGAAATTTTTGTACCGGAATCGCAGCGAGGCGGTCAAAAATACAGAGACCAAGGAGTGGGAACGCATTGTGCAGATGCGGGATCCGGCGGTGGAGGAATACATAGCGAAGCAGAAAAAAACGGACGGGCAGGACTGATAAAAAGAGGCTATGTTATCCGCTCAAATCACCTTATGTCAGCCTTATTGCTCAAAACATTGTTGATGGGGGCTTTTAGTTTCCCGCTAAAAAATTTTACTACGATACCAGTCAGCAGAGCAGAAATGATAGTTCCTTCTCTTGTTCCTACGATTGTAAAGTGAAAAAATATAAGCGATAAAACAAGAGAAACGATTACACAGAAAATGTCAAACCCAATTTTGATATTGCCAAAATCCTTATGCATGATATCAGAAACTGCTTTTACAAATGCCTCTCCTGAATTCATGATTACATTTGCAATCACGGAAAGTGAAATTCCGAAGCCAAGGATCACAATACCGATTACTACCATAGCAAGACGTACAGGATATGTATTTGCCGGAATAAACGATACAATCCACATTCCCAAATCAGTAAACCAGCCAAATAAAAAGGACAGAGGAACTTGTAATAGCTGTATCAGTTGAAAATTTTTTCGCAGGATCAAAATTTGTCCGACAATTAAAACGCAGTTCCAGATAATCAGCCATGTTCCTAAGGAGAGAGACGAAAACTGATAGCTCAGCACATTTGCCACAGACGATATGGGAGAAACACCCAGCTCGCCATGCTTGGTAAATGCAACCCCTAAAGCCGAAAAAAACAGGCTTATGATAAATAACATATATCTTTTCGCAATTTCAGTTTTGCTCATGATCAACAGCTCCTTTCATATTCTGATTGATTCTTGTCAGTCAGATAGATATATACTGCACCGATCATATTATACGACATAAAAAACTCATGTCAATCATCGGCGTCGCCGAAACCGGGATCAGTTGATTTTCTATTCAGCCTATGCTATACTGAGAAAAATTACTATCCGCAAGAGGTCAAAAGTGTCTTACAAAATAGCAATATGCGATGATGAATCAGTTCACATTGAAGAGATCCGCAGTATCCTTTCTGATTACGAAACAGACAACTACCTGAGTCCTGTGAAATTACTTGATGCAGTATCCGCCGGCACACGCTATGATGTCATTTTCCTCGATATAATGATGCCGAAAATCGACGGTATATCTCTCGCGCGGGAATTGCGCGAATATGATGAGGACATGCTTATCGTTTTTATAACGAGTAGAATTGAGTTTGCTCAAACGGGCTATGAAGTCCGGGCATTCCGGTATCTTCTCAAGGACCAAATCGATGAGGGATTGCCTAAAATCTGGAGCGACATCACAAAAGAGCTTTCTGACCGTCAGGACGCATATTTCACCTATGAATTTGAGAGAAAAACGCATCGGTTTCCAATTCGCGATATTATATATTTTGAAAGCGACCTGCGTCGCATTGTGGTTCATACAAAATCTTCTGAAAACGCTACACTGTATGGTAAGCTTGACGATATTTCTGACAAACACCCTGCGTTTATCCGTATTCACAAAAGCTATCTCATAAACCGCAGGTATATTCGTATGTTTTCGGCTAGAACGGTCGTTCTGTCAAACGGGGAGGTATTGCCGGTTAGCCGAAAATATGCCGACCAGTTGGAGGAGTTCAGATGATATTGTCTGCAAGCTTAGTTATTGATATCGCTTTGCTCGCAGCGAAGTTTTTTCTTACTCGGTACAAGGTTATCGCAATTAGGTTTTTGGCATTAGCGGTTATTGTTAATACGATAGCTTACTACATGGTTTCAGGGCTTGCTGCGTCTTTCGGCCAGAACCTTCTGGCTTCAGCCGTATGTACCTTAACTGCGAAAATATTTGTTGTCTGGTTCTTTCAGCAGTCGGGAGAGCAAGAGATTGCGAATGCTCCTGTCTATCTTGTGACTATTTTGCTGTCATTATGTCTCCACGCCAATCCGATCAGCGGCATAGGGACGGAAACCGTTCTCCTGCTGTTTCTTTTGTACGTTGAGCGCGTAAAACCTGATCCTGAAGAAAAAGCCCCAGCCAAGAAGCGTGAGAGTGACATTTACCTCATGACAATCGAGGACAGTTACCGTAAAAATCGCGCACTCATGCACGATTTGAAAAATCATATGATCGCCCTGCGCTCGCTCGCTGAGAAAAAGGAATATGACAAACTGCTGCAGTACACCGATACGCTTACTGAAAAGGTCTCGGAAAACCTATTCCCTGTTCATAGCGGAAACCTTGTGCTCGACGCGCTTCTCGCGGACAAATATCACACTGCGCGGCGAAATAAGATTTATGTTGAGTTTGTCACTGTTAACTACAATATCGACCTTGACAGCGGCGATTTATGCACGGTTATAGGGAACCTGTTTGACAATGCGATTGCTGAGAATCTCAAAACTTCTCTTACGGATGATCGGCGAATATCAGTGTTAATCCACACAGCGGAGGAGTGGCTGATCGTTGAGATCAAGAACCCGCTGTTCCACGAACTTAATATCAAAAACGGTCTTCCTGCGAGTGACAAGCCCAATCTCGAGCATCATGGAATCGGACTAAAAAATGTTCGCCGGGTCTGCGATAAATACGGCGGCGAATTGCTATGGAACGATGCTGACGGAATATTTACAGTCACTGCGCGGTTAAAAATTACGTCGAACCTGTAAATTCTTACATCGCACAAAATTTTTCTGAAATAAATGATATACTGAGGGCACCATAACAATAAAGGCGTTGTGGTGCTCTTTTTTTGACAATGGAGGAATACATATGGAAAACAAGCACACCCATGTAATTCAAAACAGCATATTTGCGTTAAAAACTGTCTTTTGTTACGCGCCTGCAATTGCAGCAGCCTACGCGTTTTTGGCGTTGACAAGTTCCGTGTTCACAGTAGTACAGATTCTGTTCTTAGAGCGCCTCGTCAATCATGTCACTG
>JAFLRQ010000066.1:0-4762 GCA_022511395.1 Agathobacter sp.
CGGACGGCCAGATTTATCTGGAGACCGAGATGTTCAATGCGGGCTTCCGTCCGGCAATCAATGCTGGTCTGTCCGTGTCCCGTGTGGGCGGCGCGGCGCAGATCAAGGCAATGAAGAAAATTGCAGCTCCGATCCGTACCGAGCTGGCACAGTACCGCGAGCTGGCGGCGTTCTCGCAGTTCGGCTCCGAGCTGGACGCCGACACGACGGCAAAGCTGGCGCAGGGCGAGCGCCTGAAGGAAATGTTAAAGCAGCCGCAGTACAAGCCGATGGCAGTGGAGCGGCAGGTTGTCATTATCTTTGCGGCGACGAAGAAATATCTGATGGATATTCCGGTGGACGACATTCTGCGCTTTGAGCAGGAGCTGTTTGATTTCATCGACACGAAATACCCGGAGATCTTCACATCCATTGCAGAGACGAAGGTGATGGACGAGGAGACGGAACAGAAGCTCATCAAAGCAATCGATGAGTGTAAAGCAGCGTTTAAGTAAGGGGGTATGAAATATGGCCTCCATGAGAGACATTAAGCGGAGAAGGAGCAGTATCCAGAGCACGCAGCAGATCACGAAAGCAATGAAGCTGGTTTCGACGGTCAAGCTGCAGAAGGCGAGGAGCCGGGCCGAGGCTGCAAATCCGTATTTCAATTACATGTATCATACGGTGAGTTCCATGCTCTCCAAGAGCGGGAATCAGAACCATCCGTATCTGACCGGAGGAAACTCTTCAAAGAAGGCAGTGGTCGTGATTACCTCCAACCGCGGTCTGGCGGGCGGATACAATTCAAATGTCGTGAAATTGATCACAGGAAGTTCCTTTGCGAAGGAGGATCTGGAGATCTATGCCGTGGGAGGCAAGGGCGTCGAGGCGCTGTCCCGCAGGGGATATCACATTGCAATGGATGCATCGACGATCATTGACGCGCCGACCTATATGGACGCGGTCGTGCTGTGCGAGAAGGTCCTCAAGGCGTTTGAGAACGGTGAAATCGGGGAGATTTATCTGGCGTACACACATTTTAAGAATACGGTGAGCCAGGAGGCAAAGCTTATGAAGCTCCTCCCGGTGGAGATTGAGCCGGAGGAAGATGCGGCCGATTCCAACGTGCTGATGAACTACGAGCCGAACGAGGAGGAGGCGCTGAACCTGATTATCCCGAAGTACGTGACCAGCCTCTTCTACGGGGCGATGGTCGAGGCGGTGGCCAGCGAGAACGGCGCCAGAATGCAGGCGATGGACTCTGCGACCAGCAACGCGGAGGATCTGATCAGCGACCTGTCGCTCAAGTACAACCGGGCAAGACAGGGCTCCATCACGCAGGAGCTGACCGAGATTATCGCGGGAGCCAATGCGATATCGTAACAAAAAATTATAACAAGGAGAAATAGAATGGCAGATAAGAATGTAGGTAAGATCACACAGATTATCAGCGCCGTCCTGGATATCAAATTCCGGGAGGGTAATCTGCCGGAGATCAATGAGGCAATTAACGTGCCGTTAGCGGACGGCAAGCGTCTGGTTGTCGAGGTGGCGCAGCATCTGGGTGATGATACGGTTCGGTGTATTGCCTTGGGACCCACCGACGGACTTGTCCGGGGTATGGACGCCATCGCAACCGGCGGACCAATCCGTATTCCGGTGGGCGAAGAGACGCTGGGCAGACTGTTCAACGTGCTGGGTGATCCCATCGACGAGCTGGAGCCGCCAAAGACCGAGGAACAGTGGCCGATTCACAGGCCCGCGCCCTCCTTTGAGGAGCAGGCGACCTCCCAGGAGATGCTGGAGACCGGAATCAAAGTCGTAGATCTGCTCTGCCCCTATCAGAAGGGCGGAAAAATCGGACTTTTCGGCGGAGCCGGTGTCGGCAAGACCGTTTTGATTCAGGAGCTCATACACAATATCGCTACGGAGCACGGCGGATATTCCGTGTTTACGGGCGTTGGGGAGCGGACCCGTGAGGGTAACGACCTCTATTATGAAATGAAGGAGTCCGGCGTTATCGACAAGACAACGATGGTGTTCGGACAGATGAACGAGCCGCCGGGAGCGCGTATGCGCGTGGGCCTGACCGGACTGACGATGGCGGAGTATTTCCGTGATCGGGGCGGCAAGGATGTGCTGCTCTTCATCGACAACATTTTCCGATTTACACAGGCAGGTTCCGAGGTGTCCGCACTTCTGGGCCGTATGCCTTCCGCCGTAGGATATCAGCCGACGCTGCAGACGGAGATGGGCGCGCTGCAGGAGCGCATCACCTCCACAAAGAACGGCTCCATTACCTCCGTGCAGGCGGTATATGTGCCGGCAGACGATTTGACCGACCCGGCGCCGGCAACGACATTTGCGCATTTGGATGCGACCACAGTACTTGACCGCGCCATTGTGGAGCTGGGTATTTATCCGGCTGTGGACCCGCTGGGTTCAACTTCGCGAATTCTGGATCCAAGAATTGTCGGCGAGGAGCACTTTAAGGTGGCGCGCGGCGTGCAGGAGATTTTGCAGAAGTATAAAGAGCTTCAGGATATCATCGCAATCCTTGGTATGGATGAGCTTTCCGAGGATGACAAGCTGGTGGTGAACCGGGCGAGAAAGGTGCAGAGATATCTGTCCCAGCCGTTCTCCGTGGCGACGCAGTTCACCGGCATGGAAGGAAAATACGTGCCGATCACTGAGACGATCCGGGGATTCCGCGAGATTCTGGAAGGGAAACTGGACGATGTTCCGGAGAGTCATTTCCTGAATGCAGGAAGTATTGACGAAGTGCGTGCCCGCGCGAATTAGGGGGTGCGCATATGGCAGAGGGAAATAATTTGTTTACAGTAGAGATCATCACGCCGGACCGTGTTTTTTACAAGGGCGAGGCAAATATGATCGAGTTTAACACCCTGGACGGGGAGATCGGCGTGTACAAGCATCACATTCCGCTGACGACAGTTCTCAAACCCGGCGTGGTCAAAATCCACGAGGTGGAGGGGCAGAAGGCAGCGGCGGTTCATGCCGGATTTGCCGAAATCCTCGATGAGAAGGTGACACTCCTTGCCGAGCTGGCGGAGTGGCCCGACGAGATTGACATCGCCCGTGCCGAGGCCGCCCGTGCCCGCGCCGAGGAGCGCATTGCCGCCAAGGCGGAGAACACGGATCTTGCGCGCGCGGAGCTGGCGCTGCGCAGGGCATTGACCCGCATCAATGCGTCGGGATACAAATAAACGGATAGGGCAAGTGCCCGTCGAGTGTGACAGAATGCCTCCGAGGCGGATTTGGAAAAGCCAAATCTGCTTCGGAGGTTTTTTTGAAAAAATGAATATTAGCGCTTGACAGCACATATATACAGTCGTATAATGACTATACAAGCGCATAGTATATAATACGATCGTGTTATGAGGAGGTGTTCAAAAATGAATAACTGGAGGGGTGAGCAGGGATGACAAATATCTTTCTTTCTGTTTTAGAAATGTCGGTATCCATCAGCTTCATTGTTGCCGCTTTGATTTTACTTACGCCGTTTTTAAGCAAGAGATATGCGGCAAAGTGGAAGTATCTGATTTGGATATGTCTCGCGCTGCGGCTGCTGATTCCTTTTAGCGTCGGAGACGTGCAGTCCGTCCTTGGTGTGTGGTCGCAGACGGAGGCCAGAACCCCGTTCGAGCCTGAGGAAAAAGATACAGATACTCCGGCTGATGGGGCGATGCCGCCCGGGCGGGTTATGATAGAGATCCCCGCGCAGATGACAACGCCAATTGCGAAGCAGTCCGAAGCAAGCAGCGTTACCTTGCTGGATATTCTGGCTTTTGTCTGGATGATGGGCAGCCTGATTTTTATATCCATGCATCTGGCCAGTTATTTACATTATAAGAGACAAGTGATGGGCCAAGGAACCATCATAGAGGATTCGGATATTCTGCAGCGGATATCTGAGCTGAAGCATGAATTGCATATAACACGTACTGTACGGGCGGTGGAATATTCCGAAGCGGACAGTCCCATGATCCTGGGCTTTTTTAAGCCAGTTCTGATTTTGCCGGAGGAACCATACAGCTTGGAGGAGCAGTTTTTCATTTTGAAACATGAGCTGGTGCATTTGAAACGGGGAGATGTATTTATTAAGCTGCTTTTTGTGGCAGCCAATGCACTTCACTGGTTTAATCCGCTGATCTGGATTATGCAGAAGGAAGCCGGGGTTGATATGGAGCTCTCCTGTGATGAGAGGGTTACAAGAGGCTCGGATTATGCTATGAGGAAAGCATACACGGAAACCCTCTTGTCTACCCTTCACAGGAGAGGGACAAAGAAAACGGTTTTGTCAACACAATTTTATGGAGGGAAGCAGATTATGAAAAAACGCTTTAAAAACATTTTAGCAAAAAATGGCAAGAAAAACGGAGTTGCCATTTTCATATGCGCAATTATATTAAGCATCAGCTCCGGAACACTGTTGGGCTGCACGATTGCAAAGGCAGCGTCCGGAAACGAAACGATATTGCCTAAGCCGCCTGCATCCGATAATCCCTTTGAGGCGATGGCGGGTGTCTGGCATATAGACTTTGACAGGACGGATGCGACGCTGTGGGGTTCCGGCAGATCCTATGGAAATCAGATGGTGATCTCTGAAACGGGAGAGTTCAGCTATTACATAGGCATCGGAACCGGCGGAACCGGCCTGTGCGTGGATAAGGACGGTGCGATAACCGTAAAGGTAGAGCCCTACGAGGAGCACAGCTCGGAGGAGGAAATCCTTACATTGAAATATGTGGGCGATGACGGA
>JAFLRQ010000066.1:4862-8355 GCA_022511395.1 Agathobacter sp.
GTTATAGGAACATTGCCATATACAGCGGCAGATGCCATATCCCATCCTTCTCCATGACATCCTTCGGATACAGAATGTAAGAAGCTCCGAGCTTGGATGAGAATTTCTTTCTGAACTTATCCAGAGAGGCGTGGGAACGGTAGTTGCCGGACTTCACCTCAATCGGCGCGATCTTCCCCTTTTCAGTGATCAGAAAGTCAATCTCCATATTGTTCACGCGGTTTTCACTGTCGCTCCGCAGGTAAAAATACAGTTTATGGCCGTTGCGGCGAAGCATCTGCGCAACGATATTTTCCATGATCATCCCCTCGTTGATATCGAGCTTATCAAACAAAATCGCCTTGTAAAGTCCGTTGTCCGTAAATGCCTGATCCATAAAGGTATGTGTGACAAGCAGGCCGGTATCTGCCATGTAGCATTTCTGTGTGGAATGATCCGCACTGAGAGCAAGCCCGACATTGGGGTCGGTAGCGTTGAAACAGGTATTGACAACCATCGCTTCGTTCAGCCAGATAAATGAATCCTCATAGGCGCGGAAACGGGCGCTCTTGTTTATGGAGGACAGTTTGTATTTCTTCATTTTTTTTGAGAGTTGGCTGGGAATACCGTCAAATACCGCGTAAACCTTTTCCTCATATCCGGCGGCAAACTTGGAAACATCCTCGCGGTACAGCCGGAGAATCCGGCGTTTGGCTTCGTCTGAGGCTTCAAAATTTTTGCCGTCGATAAAGCTGAGAACGGACTGCGGCATTCCGCCAACCAGTACATACTGCCTGAAGTCATTCATGATTTTTCGATGCAGCGCCTGTCCGAGCGGTTTCTTGGTTTCAAAGCATCCGCGGATCAAAGGAACCGTCGTCTCATCCCCCATTGCCCAAAGAAATTCTTCAAAGTCCATCGGGAACATCTCAATGTGTTCCTCTTCGGAGGGGATAATGATATTCTCCGTGTTCTTTTTCAGACGGATGAGCGATCCGGTTTCCAGATAGTCATAACGGCCGTCTGCAACAAGGTACTTGACAAGCTGTCTGGCTCTTGGAAACTGCTGAACCTCATCAAAAACGATCAGGGATTCTCTTTTATGGAGAACTGTGGAATAGAATGCGGACAGCTTCGCAAAGAACAGATCAAGATCCGCGCTTTCGTGAACAAAGAGATCGAGAATATCCTGCGGAGCATTTCCGAAGTCAATGATGATGTGGCTTCTGTATTCTTGCTGGGCAAACAGTTCGGCAATGTAGCTCTTGCCGACACGGCGCGCGCCGTCAATGAGCAGCGCGGTTTGGCCATTGCTCTTTTGCTTCCACGAAAGAAGCTCATCATAGATTTTTCGTTTCAACATATCTGCAAACCCCCCTGCGGAAAATACTTCTCCACTCCTATTATTCCACACAGCTCACGAAAAAGCAAGTTCGAAAACAGAGAATTTGCACGAAAAAGCAAGTTCACAAGTCAGGGAGTTTCCTTTAAGAAAATCCAGACCGTTTCGGCCTTGGCGTCCTGTTGCTTGTCGCCCCTGAGTATGCGGACATTCTCAAGGATACCGTCCTTTCTCTGATAGGTCAGCTGCACGGTCTCAGTCTCGCTGAGCATTTGACCGAGTCTTTCAAAGTTAAGGATATCGTCAAAGCGGTCATGATACTCACGCTCCACATATCTTTCCACATAAAGCCGCATAGCCGCGCAGAAATTGGCGTCGGTCTCCTCGAGAAGCTCCGGGAAGAAATCGTGAGCGTAGATATGACGAGCCGTGTTGCGCGCAAGATCTACGAAATACACGCCCAGAAACTTGTGTGCAATGATTTCAAGGAAACGCTCGCTGTCGCGCTTTTCGGCGAGCATCTGTTCAAGCTCTTCGTTCATCTGACGCTTTTTGCGCCGATCGCCGTTGCGCATATAGTAAGCAGCCTTGTCGTTGCGCATCTCAAGCTCGGCTGCCGCAACAATCTTCTCAACATTCTCTCCGCAGGCTCCGGTCTCAATGCCGATCGAGATCTCATAGTTGTCCTCAAGAAGATCACGCCGGACCTTGGCAACGCCAAGCTCTACCTCGCGCTTAGACAGCCTTGTACTGATGACCAGGAACTCATCGCCGCCGAGACGGTATACCCCTTCGTCAGGGAAATATTTGCTGAGGGCATCCGCAACGCAGCAAAGCATATCGTCGCCCTTCTGGTGCCCGAGAAGGTTGTTCAGCTCGTGGAGGCCGTTCACATCGATATACAGGCAGGTGAAGCTCGGATCACTGCTTTGTTTGAGCTTTTCGATATCCTCGTTGAACTTGAGGCGGTTGAAGAGATGCGTGAGCGCATCGCGGTTCATAGTGTCAACCAACTCCTGACGGCGGCGCAGATGTTCGGTGTATTCCTCGTGAACATCCCTCAGAGAGAGCAGCAAGACCTGGTTTTCTTCGCTGTATTCAACGCTTGGAGCCAACTCCAGCTGAAGCCAGCGAAACTCGCCGTTTATCTTTCTGCGGTAGCGGAAATTTACCGGAGTCGGGTCCTCTGCAAAGCGTTTGTGCAGGCTTCCGGTCTTGGTGAGCGTGCTGAAAGCGCCCATATCCTCTGTGGCAATGTTTCCGTCTTTTGAGTAACCGGCCCACCATTCATACATGTTGATCACGCCGCCCACAAGCCGCTCCTGCTCGTCGGTGTCTACGATTACAGGTTCATAAGTGTTGGTTGAAAGATTAATTCGGATCAGCTTGTTATAGAGCGAGGAAATGGTGGGGAGCGTGTCAAGCAGTGTCATGGCATCGGAGTCGGCCTCGCGCCATGTGAAGAGCACTATGGGATTCTCCGGAGTGCAGTCTTCCCCGACTACGATCGTGAAAGTGACCCATTGAATACCCTTGACCGTGCGGGCTTTATAGCTCTGCACAATTCGCTTCTTTCCCATGAAAACACTTTTTCGCACATATTCGGGGTTGGTAAATCTCCGACAGATTGTCGTATACTCAGGAAAGATAATTTTATCGGCTACGAGCTTTTCCATATAGGCATAAATGTCGGGGATGCTCCGAAGCTCGTCCGTATCAAACAGTCCGTTGTCCTTATAGACTTCAAATTCGCCCGTGTTTACGTTGACTTTGAAAATCCTGTAAAAACAACCGATCAGCAGGCTTTCAACAAATGATTCCATTTCATTATTCCTCCATTTGGGACAATATTTCAGGAATAAAAATTCGCGTTCAGCTCCAATATCCCATAATTATTTTATTAAATTACATATGCAATGTCAATTTTTATATTTTTGCAATGTTTGGCAATTTTGTTGCAATAACCGCAGCATAATAATAAAATGAAGGCAGAAAAAGACAGACAGTTATCGTGGGAGGCTTGGAGTGAAATTCGTAGGTTTAAAGATCAGGAAAATGAAAATTAGGGCAGCTGCGATTGGCCTCTGCCTCTCCTGCTTTGTCGGATGCGGCGGGAGAACGCAGACTGAGACAGAGAATCCGGCAGATATGAACGCGCAGGCGGACAGCCAG
>JAFLRQ010000066.1:8455-10714 GCA_022511395.1 Agathobacter sp.
CAGATGCAGGCGCGCAGCCGGGCGGTCAGACAGATGCAGACTCTCAGCCGGGCGATCAGACCGATAACAATCACGCAGCGGAATCGTCCCGCTCTCTAATCGATCCCGCGGGCATGACCTTGCAGACCCGCATTCTGCCGCCGGAGGGCTACAGCCGAACCCCTGCGGAGGCCGGGAGCCTGACCGAATTTTTGCGTGACTATGCGCTCAAGGAGGATCAAAGCCCCGTTCTGCTCTACGACGGCAGGGAAAAGGGCAATCAGAGCGCGCATCAGGCCGTGCTCGCGCTGCCGCTTGAGGAGCGGGATTTACAGCAGTGCGCGGACTCGGTGATGCGTGTCTACGCGGAATACTACTACCGGACCGGACAGCCGGAGAAGATCGCCTTTCATTTTACCAACGGCTTCCTCGCGGAATATACCCGCTGGCGCGCCGGAGAGCGGATTTCCGTGGATGGCAGCCGGGTTCGGTGGGTGCCGGGGGGAGCCTATGACGACTCCTACGAGAACTTTGTAAAATATATGCGTATTGTCTTCTGCTACGCGGGCACCCTGTCCATGACCACGGAGTGCGAGGAGATCTCGCTTGATCAGGCGGACGTCGGCGACGTGTTCTTGAAGGGCGGTTCCCCGGGGCATGTCGTGATGATTGTGGATGTCTGTGAGAACGAGTCGGGCAAGCGCGCCTTTCTGCTGGCGCAGGGCTACATGCCCGCGCAGGAGTTTCATGTCCTCAGGAACCCGCTGCACGATGGGGACTGCTGGTATTACGAGGAGGAGATCACCTATCCGCTCCGCACTCCGGAATATGTGTTTGATGAGCACAGCCTTTGCAGGCCGGACTATTGAGCATCGCGTTCCATATCCCTCACCATTTGCGCATCAGAAACTTTCCCCTGCGCTTATTGGAGCAATTTGTCTATCATTTCCCTGGCCTCCTGCCATTCCTGCTTGTATGCCATATATGCCTTCCGGCCCTCGCCGGTAATCGCATAGTAGCGCCTTCTGGCCCCTGCGCCCTCGTCCCCCCAGTAGGTTCTGATATAGCCCGCCTGCTCCAGCCTGCGAAATGCGGAGTAAAGGGTAGCCTCCTTCAGCTCATAGAGGTTGTCCGTCTTCTTCATAATATCCTTATTGATCTGATAGCCATAGCTGTCCCCTTCCAGCAGATGCGACAGGATAATCGCCTCTGTATGGCCCCTGAGAATGTCTGATTTCATAGACATCTGTGTCCCTTCCTCCTCCTTTTGTGTGATGTATAGTTTATGACAAAGTACCTCGCCTGTCAAGGTATCACGTCAGATTTAGTATTTCATAAGACTTAAAATATGCTATACTTTTTATGTAGGCAGTGAGCCGCGCTCACATCCCCAGGCACATCCGAAAGGGACAATTCATTATGATTAAATTTACAGACGACTGTATCATCGGCATTGAAGAGATTGATAACGAGCATAGGTATCTGTTTGAATTGCTGAATCGGGTAAACGAGCTTATAGCCGAGGATTACCACAATGATTATTACCAGCAGGTCAAAGACATGCTTGCGGAGCTTGACGACTATGCAGATCAGCATTTTACTCATGAAGAGGCCTATATGGAGCAGATCCGCGACCCTGAGCTGATCCTTCAGCGCGCGCAGCACGCCTATTTCCGTGAGAAGGTGCTGACGCTGGATCTGACCAATATCGACGAATTTGAAGAACAAAGGCGGGTTCTCTATGAGATCGTAACCTTTCTGGCAAAATGGCTGTACCACCATATTATCAGCAGCGATATGATGATCGGAAAGTTTCCCCCTCTGGAGGAATGGATGCTCAAGGAAAATCCCTGCGAGTTTACAGAGGAGTATCTGACCGGAATCGAGCTGATTGACAAGGAGCACGAGGAATTGTTCTCCATTGTCGCCAAAGCCAATGATCTGGTGAGGAACTATGATCCCTCGTCAAGCTACGATAAAATCCTTGGGATTTTAAATGAGCTCAGGGACTATACGGCCGAGCATTTTCGCGATGAAGAGGAGTACATGGAGTTCATTGGTTACGAGGGTCTTGCCGCGCAGAAACGCGCGCATGAAAACTTTATCGCCAAGCTGGAAACGATCGACTATGATCAGATCGAAAACGACACGCAGGGATACCTGCAGAGCTTGCTTGAATTCCTGCTTGGCTGGCTGATCAACCATATTCTGAATTCCGATAAGAAAATACCTGCGCCTCCACAGGAGCAGGCTTAACGCTCAGCGTTCGTCATAAGGAAT
>JAFLRQ010000066.1:10814-11981 GCA_022511395.1 Agathobacter sp.
TTTGTGTTTGGATAAATGTATTTCATGTAAAGCCGATATGCGGTTCCTCCATTGGCGCAGATCCGCTCTATGGGCGATTCCTTCAGAATCCGCCGGATATCCGCGGGCACAACATTTCTGATGGAGCTGTCGCTGGATGCAATAATATCGCACTCCTCGATGACATCCCAGACAGCAATCCTGTTTCTCAGCAAAAAGGCAGTCTTCTCCTCAATCGTCGCCGGAAGGGATTCCTCCCCACACACCCGCGCCAGCACTCTCCAGAACCGATTCTGGGGATGCCCGTAATAAAACTGATTTTCCCTCGACTTCACAGAGGGGAGCGTACCCAGAATCAGAATGCGGGAGCGCTCATCATGGATCGGTGCAAATTCATGTCGTATATGCCGGTATTCGCTGGCCATAATGCCCTCTTTCTTACAATAAATTGAATAAATTTTTTTATTTGTTGAATGATAAAGGATGACGGTATCAGTATTATGCCACAATTCAAGACATATTGAAAGGTTTTTGTCCATGCAGATTACAATTCGTGAACCCGGAAGTGCCATTACCCATTTTATCGGGATGATGATGGCAACCTTCGCCTCCACCCCGCTTTTAGTCAAAGTCGCTGTCACCGCGAACCATACAGCCTTTATTGCAATGGCGGTTTTTATGTGCAGCATGATTGCCTTGTACGGCGCCAGTGCCATCTACCACAGCATTGCCGTAAAGGGGCGTATCCTGGCGATCTTTCGCAAGCTGGACCATATGATGATTTTCGTCCTGATTGCAGGCTCCTACACCCCGGTCTGTCTGCTGGTTCTGGGCGGCAGGCTCGGAATCACATTGCTGGCAGTGGTCTGGGGCATTGCGCTTGCCGGCATGACCGTCAAGGCATGCTGGATTACCTGCCCGAAATGGTTTTCGTCCGTCATCTATATTGCGATGGGCTGGGTATGCCTTGCCGTGTTCGGGCAGCTCTGGGCCGGACTGCCCCACAAGGCCATTCTGTGGCTTCTCTCCGGCGGAATCATGTATACCGTCGGCGGCATTATCTATGCCTTAAAGCTGCCGCTTTTTAATTCCAGACACAAGCATTTCGGTTCCCACGAAATTTTCCACCTGCTGGTCATGGGCGGGAGCGTCTGCCATTTTATGTTCATGTACCTGTATGTGGCTTAG
>JAFLRQ010000067.1:0-1375 GCA_022511395.1 Agathobacter sp.
CAGCCAACAATGCGCACAGAATATATAGGATATATCTTTTCATAATGAACCCTCCTAAGATGCTTTTATTTTATTTGTTTTTTCTTCCATTGTCAAACGATTGTTGCTGCAAACAGCTTTTTGAAACCTGTTTCGGATGAATGACATCCCTGCATCACAAAAAATTGAAAAGAAGTATAGCATGTTGGGGGAAAATATGGTACACTTCTTTCTATAAGGACATTTTCGCAAAGATGAGAGAGTAAAGGAGGAGACTATCGTGAGACTTGTGACACGATCTGATTTTGACGGTCTGGCCTGCGGCGCGCTGCTTTTGGAGGCCGGAATTATTGACAGTTGGAAGTTTGCGCATCCGAAGGATCTGCAGGATGGACTGGTGGAGGTCAATGAGAACGACTGTCTGGCAAATGTGCCGTATGTGGAGGGCTGCGGACTGTGGTTCGACCATCACTCCAGCGAGCATGAGCGGCTGGAGCTGGCGGGCAAATACAAGGGCGAGAGCCGTATTACCCCTTCCTGCGCCCGGATTATTTATGAATATTACGGCGGAAAAGAGCGCTTTCCGCAGTTTGACGATATGATGGAGGCCGTGGACAAGGTGGATTCCGGCAATCTCACCGCAGATGAGATCTTAAATCCCAAGGGATGGATTCTCGTGGGCTTTCTCATGGATCCGCGGACGGGACTCGGCAGATGGCGCCAGTTCTCCATCTCCAACTATCAGCTCATGGAAAAGCTGATGGAGGCGTGCCGCGTGATGAGCACGGATGAAATCCTGAATTTACCGGATGTGCAGGAGCGCATCGAGGTCTACAATGAACAGACCGAGAAATTCAAGGAGATGGTCATCAAGCACACCCGGACAGAGGGCAATGTCATCATTTCCGACTTGAGGGGCGTTGATCCGATCTACACCGGCAACCGTTTCATGATCTACAGTATGTATCCCGAACAGAATATCTCTGCGTGGATCGTGAGCGGAAAGGGCGGTGAGGGCTGCTCAGCCGCCGTTGGCTACAGCATTTTGAACAAGACCTGCGATGTGAACGTGGGAAGCCTGATGCTCAAGTACAACGGAGGCGGACACCGGAAGGTCGGCACCTGCCAGTTTACGAGTGAGAACATGGATACGGAGCTGCCGAAGATGCTTGCAGAGCTGTGTGAGCTGGCAAATAAATAGGAAAAAAGTACTGGTTGACTTTTTTTAAAAAAGAGAATAGACTATTAACAGTTAAAATTACATGATTGAAAATCGTTGAGCGAAAGTAAGTACGGCAGGTGATTTCTCACAGAGAGCCAGCGGCTGGTGGAAGCTGGCAGAATAGCCTGATTTTTGAGATATCCCTGCGGGATACCTCAAGGAGCAGATCAATGA
>JAFLRQ010000067.1:1475-4020 GCA_022511395.1 Agathobacter sp.
ACCTCAAGGAGCAGATCAATGAGAGCCCACTGCGTGGGGTGATCTGCGTAGGAGATATCCCTGCGGGATACCTCAAACCGGAATGGATTCGTTAGATGCGAGGTGAATTTTGAGATATTCAAATAGTAGCTGAGCCGTTTCCCCACGTTACAGGGGCAAGGATATCGGGCTAAGCCCTGTATCAAAGAGGTTGCATATACGGTGGCAGATATTTCCGATGCGAAATATCTGCCTTTCTTTTTAAAGAAACCTTCCGCACATATGCAGCAAAAAAGGGTGGCACCACGAGAATCTCGTCCCTGACAGAGCAAACACTGCTTTGTCAGGGCTTTTTATGTAGGTTGACAAGGGACATTTCATAAAAGCAGCCGATCGCATGAAAAACCGCTTTCGCGGGGCGATCGGCGCAGGAAATATCCCGAATGGGACATTTCATAAAAAAGGAGGCATTTCACATGAAAAGAAGACTGCGGGTTTACAAAAAGACCGTCAGCATCGTCGGCGAGACTTCCACAGGCATGTACGAGAGCCTGGTGGGAGAGAAGAAGGGCTTTCTGCTGGAGAGCTACGATAAGAATTACGACCGCTATACCTTTTTCGGACGGGAGCCGGAGGCGATCATCACCTCCCGCGGAAACGCGCTTGTCATCACAGGGGCGGACGGGAGCGAGGAGGTTCGCGAGGGCAATCCGCTTGTCCGCCTGAAGGAGTATTACAGCGAGTTCGAAATTGTAAAGGACAACGAGGAGCTGTCCTTTTCCGGCGGCCTGGTCGGCAATCTCGGCTACGACTTCATCCGCTACGCGGAGGTGCTCCCGGATGACAACCCGGACGAAATCGGCATTGAAACCATCCAGATGATGCTCATGACAAAGTTCATTCTGGTGGATCATGTGGCAGAGACCCTGACCGCAATTGTTCTCGGGGAAGACAGCGACGAGGGACGCGCGGCGAGCATCGAGGAGGCGCAGGAGCTCATCCGGCAGGCTCTTGCGGACGCGGGGCGTGCGCCGGAAAAGCATTTTGTCCACGACGGTGTGATCACGGAAAAATCCGACACCTTAGAGCAGTACAGCGCCAAGGTGGAGAAAATCAAGGACTACATCCGGGAAGGGCACATTTTCCAGACGGTGCTCTCCCAGCGGTGGACCATCGAGACGAAACAGAAGGGCTTTGAGCTGTACAAGGAGCTGAGGGAGCTGAACCCGTCGCCCTACCTGTACTATTTCAATTTCGGCGAGTTTGAGGTGATTGGCAGCTCGCCGGAGATGATTGTCAAGAAACAGGGCAGCCGCGTGTTCACCTGTCCCATCGCCGGGACGCGGCCAAGAGGCGCGGACGCGGAGGAGGATGCGCTGCTGAGAGACGAACTCCTGCGGGACGAGAAGGAGCGGGCAGAGCATGTGATGCTGGTCGATCTCGCCCGCAACGATATGGGACGGATCAGCGAATTTGGCACGGTGAAGGTGACACAGTTCATGGAGGTGCAGAATTACTCCCATGTCATGCACATTGTCTCCATGGTGGAGGGGCGCAAAAAAGGCGATTTTCATCCGATGGACCTTGTGTCCTCCTTCCTCCCCGCAGGAACCTTGAGCGGTGCGCCAAAGATCCGTGCCATGGAGATCATCGACGAGCTGGAGAGCGTCCGCAGAGGGCTTTACGGCGGGGCTACCGGCTATGTGGATTTCTCCGGCGACATGGATTTCTGCATCACAATCCGCACCATGATCAAGAAGGACGACAAGGTGTATCTGCAGGCGGGCGCCGGGATTGTTGCGGACTCCGTACCAAAGAAGGAGTATGAGGAGTGCTGCAACAAGGTGATGGCACTCGCCAAGACGCTGGTAAAGGAGCAGGAAAAACTATGATTTTAATGATTGATAACTACGACTCGTTCACCTATAATTTATATCAGTACATCGGCATTTTTGAGCCGGACATCCGGGTAGTGAGAAACGACAAAATCACTCTGGACGAAATCCGGGAGCTGGCGCCGGAGCGGATTGTGCTCTCGCCCGGTCCAAAGAGTCCCAAGGAGGCCGGAATCTGCATGGATGTGGTGAAAACCTTCACAGGGAAACTGCCCATCTTAGGCATCTGTCTGGGGCATCAGTGCATCGGTGAGGCGCTGGGCGGCACTGTGAGCTACGCAAAGGCGTTGTATCACGGCAAGCAATCCCTGATTGAACACAGCGGAGACAGTATTTTCGCAGGGATCAACTCCCCAATCCGCGTGGCGCGCTACCATTCGCTGGCGGTGCAGGAAAGCGATCTGCCGGACTGCCTGCGGGTGCTGGCGCGCACGGAGGACGGCGAGATCATGGCGATGCGCCATAAGGAATACCCGGTGATTGGCCTGCAGTTCCACCCGGAATCCATCTACACCGAACACGGCAAGCGGCTGATCGAGAATTTTGTCAACGACCGGTGCTAAAAAACGGTTAAAATAGAAATTATAATTTGATTTAATTAACACAAGAAAGACGGTAAAAATGATATTAGATGAGATTGTAGAAAAGAAAAAAATACGTCTGGCCGAGCA
>JAFLRQ010000067.1:4120-6669 GCA_022511395.1 Agathobacter sp.
CTCTCCATCATCGGGGAGTTTAAAAAGGCCTCCCCCAGCCTTGGGCAGATCACGGAGAAAATCGATCTGATGGAGCGCATCGAGGAGTACAACGCCTCTGTGGACGCCATTTCCTGTCTGACAGAGGAGGACTACTTCCACGGAAATGTCGATTACTTAAAACAGATTCGCGCCAAGTCCGACCTCCCGATCCTGCGGAAGGACTTTATGATCGATGAGTACCAGTTCTACGAGGCGAAGGTCATAGGCGCGGACGCGGTGCTCCTGATTACCGCCATTCTGGACGATGCCCGCATGCGGGATTTCTATGCGCTCGCCCGGGAGCTGGAGCTGGATGTCCTTGTGGAGACCCACGATGAGTGGGAGATCGAGCGTGCAATGAAGATCAACCCGCGCATAATCGGAGTCAACAACCGCAATTTAAAGGACTTTTCCATCACCTTGGAGACCACCAGACGCCTCCGCCCCTATGTCCCGAAGGATAAGGTATTTGTGGCGGAGAGCGGGATTATGGGCGATGAGGATGTGCGTTTCCTTCACGACTGCGGCGTTGACGCCTTCCTGATTGGCCGTGCCTTCATGGAGGCAGAGAATCCAAGGGCGCTTGCATCCAGATGGAGGAATTTAAATGAAAATTAAAATTTGCGGAATTACCCGCCCGGCAGAGGCACAATACCTGAATGCGGCTGCTGTGGATTACGCCGGCTTTGTGTTCCACCCGCCCAGCAAGCGCAATGTCACAATACCGCAGGCAAAGGACATCATGGAGAGCCTGAACCCGGGCATCAAACGCGTGGCGGTGCTTGTCTCTCCGGATACGGCACAGATTGAGGAATTGCAGGAGGCAGGCTTTGACCTTTTACAGATCCACGGAGACTTGCGCATGGAGGCTGTAGAACACGCCAAAATCCCGCTCTGGTATGCCGTCAATATTGCGGATCCTGCGACGCTTGCGGAAAAGACGGAATTTCTTGCGAGCCTCCCATCCGCGCTGAGGGAAAAGATCATCGGAATTGTGGTGGACGGCGCCGAGTATGGAGGCGGAAAGACCTTCGACTGGACGGACAGCCGATGGCGGGATATGGAGTTCTTAAACGGAAGAAGCCTTATCCTTGCGGGCGGCTTAAGCGAAGCCAACGTACAGACCGGAATCCGGCTCTTTTCCCCGGATGTGGTGGATGTGAGCTCCGGCGTTGAGGGCGAAAACGGCAAGGATGAAAAAAAATTAAATGCATTTATAAGAAAGGTGAGAGAACATGAATAAGAAAGCATATTATGGCGAATTCGGAGGCCAATATGTGGCGGAGACGCTGATGAACACCTTAAGCGAGCTGGATACAGCCTTTGAGGAGGCAATCCGCGATCCCTCGTTTATGGAAGAGTACCGCTATTATCTGCGCCAGTATGTCGGCCGGGAGACCCCTCTGTATTATGCGGCTCGTCTGAGCGAAGAATACGGGACAAAAATCTACTTAAAGCGCGAGGATTTGAACCACACCGGAGCCCACAAGATCAACAATGTGATCGGGCAGATTCTTCTGGCAAAGCGCATGGGCAAGACCAAGGTGATTGCGGAGACCGGGGCAGGACAGCACGGAGTTGCAACCGCCACGGGTGCGGCGCTGTTTGACATGGAATGTACCGTTTACATGGGAAAGGAAGACACGGAGCGGCAGAAGCTGAACGTGATGCGCATGGAGATGCTGGGAGCCACCGTGGTGTCGGTGGAATCCGGCAGCAATACCCTAAAGGACGCGACGAACGAGGCAATCCGCACCTGGGCGAAGACGGCGGAGGACACCTTCTACGTGATTGGCTCCGCAGTGGGGCCTTACCCCTATCCGAAGATGGTCAAGGAGTTCCAGAGCGTGATCAGCCGCGAGGCAAAGCGCCAGCACATGGAGGCGGAGGGCAAAAACCCGGATGTCGTCATGGCGTGCGTGGGCGGCGGCTCCAACTCCATCGGCATGTTTGCGGAGTTTATCGATGAGAAGGATGTGAAGCTGATCGGCGTGGAGGCGGCAGGGCTCGGCATTGAAACCGGAAAGCACGCATCCGCGATGGCGCTCGGTGCCCCCGGCGTCCTGCACGGAATGCGCTCCTACCTCCTGCAGGATGACGACGGCAATGTCCAGCTTGCGCATTCCATCTCCGCAGGGCTTGACTACCCCGGTGTCGGACCGGAGCATGCTTACTTGAAGGACAGCGGGAGAGCAGAGTATGTGTCCATCACTGACACGGAGGCAATGGACGCTCTGATGGAGCTGTGCCGCCTGGAGGGCATCATCCCCGCCATTGAGAGCGCCCACGCCATTGCCTATGCCAAGAAGAAGGCGAAGGAGATGACCATGGAGCAGAGCATGATTATCTGTCTCTCCGGCAGAGGGGACAAGGACGTGAACACAATTGCCAATTATCTGGCAGACAAGGAGCAGGTCAAATGAAACCCACTTCGCGGGCGATCTGCGCAGGAGATCATTGAGTTAGGAGGAAAGAGATGAATCGAATTGAACAGACGCTTGCCGCATTGCAGGAGCGGCAGGAAAAGG
>JAFLRQ010000067.1:6769-10275 GCA_022511395.1 Agathobacter sp.
TTTTCTATGAAACTATCTGTTCGCGACCTCTGTCTTACCGGACTGTTTGCCGCTGTCATTGCGGTGCTCTCTCTTTTCAGCATCCCCACGCCCTGGGGAATGCCCTTTACCCTTCAGACCTTTGCCGTTGCGCTTGCCGGGTATGTACTCGGTGCCCGCTGCGGGTGCCTTGCGACGCTTCTTTATATCCTGCTCGGCGTGTGCGGACTTCCGGTATTTTCCGGACTGCGCTCGGGTCCCGGCGTTCTGGCCGGACCGACCGGCGGATATCTCTTTGGCTTTTTCTCCCTTGCGCTGTTTTGCGGTCTGGGCATGTATGCAGGCGACCGCTTCGGAGGGAAAAACAGGATCATCCTGCCGATGCTGTCCGGCGTACTTGGGCTTGTGTTATGCCACATTCCCGGAATCATCCAGTTTCGGTTCGTGATGAATGGCATGGGCAGCAGCTACAGCTTTGCCGGGGCGGCGCTGGTGGCATCGATTCCGTATCTTCCAAAGGACATTTTCTCGGTTGTCGTCGCCTGCCTTGCCGCGATGGCGGTTCGCAGGTCACTGAGCCTTGTCAGACCGATCAGTCAGTGAAGCGGTTGATATAGTTTGTCTTAAACTTTGAGTACATAATTTTCTGGCTCCTGTAGAGGCCGAAATAGCCGGAAAGCATGTAGCTGAACGCAATGGCAAGCAGAAAATACGGCATTCCATCGTAGCCGAACAGCTCAAAGCTGATGAGCAGGGAGGTAATTGGGCAGTTGGTCACGCCGCAGAACATGGAGCTCATGCCAACCGCTGTGCAGAGCGTTGGCGAAAAACCAAACAGATTTCCAAACAGACAGCCAAAGGCCGCACCCGTGAAAAACGTGGGGACAATCTCGCCTCCCTTGTAGCCGGCTCCAAGCGTAAGCGCCGTAAAAAGCATCTTGAGAAGGAATGCCTCCGGGCGTACCGTGCCGTCGATACACTGCTCGATGATGGCGATTCCGGTTCCGTTGTAGGTCTGTTTCCCCACCAAAGCCGTCAGCAGGACAACGATGCAGCCGCCGGCTGCCACGCGAAGATACGGATTTTTGAAGAAATGCCGGTAGGCCTCCTCCGTCTTGTGCAGCACGATGCAGAAGATTATGCTGACAAGGGCGCAGAGCACCGCAAGAACCGAGATCTTGACCGCCGTGAGGACAGAAAATTTCGGAATCACTGTGATGAGAAACATTTCGTTTGCCACGCCGAAGGCGTCCGCGATCCCGCGCGCGACCAGCGAGCTGATCACACAGGGCACAAGCGCCACGTAGTACATGACACCAACGCTGACCACCTCGAGGGAAAAGATGGCGGCAGCCATTGGCGTGCCGAAGAGTGCCGAGAACGCCGCGCTCATCCCGCACATAATCATCACGTGCCTGTCCTTCTCATCAAAGCGGAAGATCCGACCGAGCGTATTTCCGAGACTGCCTCCCATCTGGAGGGCGGCCCCCTCGCGTCCGGCAGAGCCTCCCAGCAGATGCGTGATCAGCGTTGACAAAAAAATCAGCGGTGCCATGCGAAAGGGCAGATGGTCCCCCGAGTGGATGGCAGAGATCACAAGGTTGGTTCCCGTGTCATTCTGATCGTGAAGCAGCTGGTAGAGCCCCACAATGACCAGGCCGCCCACGGGCAGCAAAAGAATGAGCCACGGATACTGCATCCGCATGTCGGTCGCATACATCAGAAGAATTGAGAACAGCGTGCCGCAGAGACCCACCGCCGCGCCGACAATAATCGCAAAGAACACCCACTTGATGGAGTTTGCCAGCTCAAGAAGTCCGTGTTTCATTGTTTCTTTTATTTCTTTATTCATGATTAAATTTATTCCTTTTTCATTAGAATTCCATAACTGATACCTGCGGATTGCCTTGCTGCCGCGCAATTTCCGCAATCCTGCAAGATTATACCACAGAATGCCGTCAAGGTCAAAATCTTATGCGATGTTTCCGGCGCATAAACAATTTTACCTTGTAAAAAGGATTTTCCGGTGATAAGATGAAACAGTAGAAACAGGAGGAAGAACATATGAGAACAAGTGGCGTTTTAATGCCGATTTTTTCCCTGCCGTCCCCCTATGGTATCGGGACGATGGGAAAGGCAGCCAGAAAATTTGTTGATTTTCTGGCCCGCGGCGGACAGAAATACTGGCAGATCCTTCCCATCAGCCCAACAAGCTACGGGGATTCTCCCTACCAGTCCTTCTCCAGCTTTGCCGGAAATCCGTATTTCATTGATCTTGACGAGCTCTGCGACGCCGGGCTTTTAAAAGAGGAAGAGTGCGCGGCTTATGACTGGGGCAGCCGCGCCGACTGCGTGGACTACAGTGCGCTCTACACCGGGCGCTACGCGCTGCTCAAAAAGGCTTACGGGCGTTTCACCAAGCATCTGCCGGTGGATTACACGGCCTTCTGCAAGGAAAACGAGGACTGGCTGAACGACTATGCGCTTTTTATGGCGCTCAAGGATTCCCATGACGGAAAAGCGTGGCTCGAGTGGGAGAAACCCCTGCGTTTCCGCGACGAGGAGGCGCTTGCCGCCGCAAGGGAGCGCTGCGCAGAGGACATTGAGTTCTATCGGATGCTCCAGTACCTGTTCTTTGGGCAGTGGCGCGCGCTGAAGGCATATGCGAACAAAAAGGGGATTGAGATCATCGGCGATGTGCCGATCTATGTCGCGCTGGACAGCGCGGATGTCTGGGCAAATCCCAGGCAGTTCTATCTGGACCGGAACCTAAAACCCATCGCGGTGGCGGGCTGCCCGCCGGATGCGTTCTCCGAGGACGGCCAGCTCTGGGGAAATCCGCTGTTTCGCTGGAATGTGATGAAGGCCGACGGCTACGGCTGGTGGACCAAGCGGATTCGCGCGATGTCCGCGCTCTACGACATTGTGCGCATCGACCACTTCCGCGGCTTTGACTCTTATTACGCAATCCCTGCCGCAGACGACACTGCCAGAAACGGCAAGTGGAAGAAGGGACCGGGCATGGATCTCTTCCGCACTCTCGAGGAAAAGCTGGGCAGGCTGCCAATCATCGTCGAGGATCTGGGCTTTTTGACCCCGTCGGTCTTAAAGCTCTTAAAGGACTCCGGTTTCCCCGGGATGAAGGTCATACAGTTTGCGTTTGACAGCCGGGAGGGCAGCGATTACCTGCCGCACAACTATCCGGTAAACTGCGTGGTCTACACAGGCACCCACGACAATGACACGTCGATCGGCTGGACGAAGACTGCACCAAAGGCGTCCGTGGAATTCGCCAAGGAGTATCTGAACCTGACGCACAAGGAGGGGTACAACTGGGGCATGATGCGCGCCGCGTGGTCGAGCGTCGCGGAGACGGCCATTGTTCCGATGCAGGATCTGATCGGTCTCGGGAGCGAGGCCCGGATCAACATTCCCTCCACACAGGGCACAAACTGGAGATGGCGCGCCGTCAAGGGACAGATCTCGAAAAAGCTCGCGAAAAAGCTTTACCGGTATATGCAGATGTA
>JAFLRQ010000067.1:10375-11969 GCA_022511395.1 Agathobacter sp.
TCTCCCTTCCATATATTTGTGATATATGAGAAGGGAGATGTTTTTATGAGCGGCAGGGAAAATAAAGAATTTGACTTATATAAAGACATTCAGGGCAGGACGAACGGCGAAATCTACATCGGTGTTGTCGGCCCGGTCCGCACCGGAAAATCCACATTCATCAAGCGATTTATGGATTTGTTCGTGCTTCCGTACATAGATGACGAGAACGTCAAGCGGCGGACCATGGATGAACTGCCACAGTCCTCAGCGGGAAAGACCATCATGACCACCGAGCCGAAATTCATTCCGCAGGAGGCAGCGCGCATCACGCTGGCAGACAACAGCGACATCCAGGTGCGGCTGATCGACTGCGTCGGTTTCATGGTGGAGGGTGCAAACGGCCACATGGAGGAGGGCGGCGACCGCATGGTGAAAACTCCGTGGTTCGACGAGGAGATCCCCTTCGTCGATGCGGCGCGCACCGGAACGAGGAAGGTGATCCACGACCACGCCACCATCGGGATTGTCGTGACGACGGACGGCACAGTCGGCGAGCTGCCGAGAGAGAGCTATCTTGAGCCGGAGCAGACGACCGTGGAGGAGTTGAAGGAGATTGGGAAACCGTTTGTGGTCGTCCTCAACACGGCAAAACCGTACAGCGAGGAGACCAGACGGCTGGCTGACCACATGAGCGCAACCTACGGCGCCGTCGTGATTCCGGTCAACTGCCAGCAGATGCGCAGCGAGGATGTCACAAACATCATGAATGCCATCCTTTTGGAGTTCCCGATCACGCGCATAGACTTTTTCATTCCCAAGTGGACCGAGATGCTGCCGGTCAGCCATCCCGTGAAAGCCGCCATTGTAGATGCCGCCTCTGGCATTCTTGCACAGGTGGAAAAGGCGAAGGATGTCTACGCGCTGACAGATGACGGCGCGCTGACCTCGATGGCGAACGAGAAAGCAGGGCAGGCGTACTTCCGTGAAATATTAATTCCAAATGTAAATTTGTCGGTGGGTACGGTCAACGTGCGGATGCAGATCGACGACAAATATTATTTCGCCTACATCAGCGAAATGACCGGCGTCTCCATCAGCGGGGAGTACCAGATGATCTCCATGCTGCGCGGACTCGCGGCTATGAAGGAGGAGTACGAGAAGGTGAAGGATGCGATGATGTCCGTGGAGCAGAAGGGCTACGGCGTCGTGATGCCCGGACTTTCCGACATCAAGATGGAGGATCCGGTGATGATCCAGCACGGCGGCAAGTTCGGCGTGAAAATGCGCGCACTCTCACCCTCCATCCACATGATCAAAGCCAATATCGAGACCGAGATCGCCCCGATCGTGGGGAGCGAGGAGCAGGCAAGAGATCTGATCGAGTACATAAAGGCGGGGGAGGAGAGCGGCGAGGGCCTCTGGACCACCAATATCTTCGGCAAATCCGTCGGCGAGCTGATGGAGGACGGCATCCGCAGCAAGATCTTAAAGATGGACGACGAGTGCCAGCTCAAGCTGCAGGACACCATGCAGAAGATCGTCAACGACAGCAACGGGGGACTTATCTGCATTATCATCTAATTAAATCAATAGGGACTGCGAGAGCAGTCCC
>JAFLRQ010000068.1:0-1981 GCA_022511395.1 Agathobacter sp.
ATTGCAAGGGGGCTGAATAAAGATGCCGACATCATTATTCTCGACGAGCCAACAAGTGCACTTGATCCGCTTGTGGAATATGACATACTCAAAAAGTTTATAGAATTAACGGAAGGAAAGACTTCGGTTATCATCTCCCATCGTGTGGGATTGTGCCGTTTTGCAGACAGGATCATAGTAATGCAGAACGGCCGCATTGCAGGGAACGGAACGCATGAGGAGCTTCTCGGGAACAATGCAGAGTATGGGCGGATTTGGAGTGAACAAGCCAGGTGGTATGCCGGATGATGCTGAATAAACACTTGGTCGAAGCAACAATAGGAGGCGGCGGTTAGCCACCTCCTATTACTCGATTCTTACGGTGTGTATCCGATGCAGGTAATGGTAAATTTCTTGTTTTCACTGCCCGCTGCCATCTTGATCTCAACCTTATGTACGGCTGCTGTCTCGTCGGCAAAAATGACATCCTGTACGGACTGTCCCCAGCTTCCGGTGTTGCCCTGAAGTGTCTTGGCCAGCTTTCCGTCTACATAGACCTCGGCATCGCCGAAACCGGCATCGCCTGTGGCCCGGTAGGATACCAGCAGGTTCTTGCAGCTCGTCTCAAAGGTGAGCGGAGCGTTGCCGCTGTCTGTGCCATGGTGGAAATTCTCACCGCACACTCTTCCGACGGGGCCGTTGGAATAGGACTGCGTATCGTCCAGCGTGAAGCTGCCGAAATCCATGTGGATATCTTCCTCGTAATCCGTCTTGTAGATGGTTTTGAGTCCCAGATAGTCGTCACCGTAGACCGGTTTTACCGTCAGGTCAATGTCCTCCTTTGAGGTTGCCTGCTGTTCGGCGGCTTTGACGGTGTCAATCAGACAGTCCGCCATGACCCCGTGGCCCAATGTGGTGGGATGATACTGGTCATAGAAAAATTCCGATTCGGTCCACTGTGAGGTCGCTTTGTCCCCCACATAGGTGAAGGGACCGTCCTTGATGCTGACCATCATCAGCTTATAACGGAAGCCGATCGGCTTTATTTCGTCCTGAAGATTGAAGCCTCCCGGAAATACGGCAAACAGCAGAATGACCACCGGATCGTTGGGCTGCGAGAGGATATGCTTTACCATGGACTCGTAGCAGTGCTGCTTGGTCGGCTCCTGATAATCATTCACGGAGAATTCGATCACGACGATGTCCGGCAGGCCGTCTGCATCCTCCACACGCGAGACGATGTCGCGCTCATAGCGCAGATAGCCGAAGGGGGATCCGGTGCCGCCCACTCCCGCATTGACAAAGCTGACATTGGAGCCGTCGTCCTTGCCGTATTCCTGACGGAATTTGTCGTAGAACTGGTAAGCGTAGCACTCCTGATATTTCTTGGCACCCGCTCCCTCGGTGATCGAGCCGCCGATCGTGGCGATGGTGATCTGTTCTCCGGCGCGAGCCTTCTCGATAACTGCCTTCAGCCGTTTGTTGTTGCCGAGGTTTGTGTGAGATTTGTTGAGCATGACCGAATACCAGAGCGGTACTTCCGCAGTTTGATCGGGGGTATCCGTATTGTCATCATCTCCGTCCATAGTCGGCATCTGATCCGGGTTCTCCGGCACGAAATGTCCGGAGGAATCCGATAAGTCGGGGGCATTCCCGGTGGAGTCGGTCTCTGTCTCGTTCATCTGTGAGTTCGCTCCTTTCTGAGTGTCATTTGGATTGGTTTTCCCGCACCCGCAGGCCGCGATGAGCAGCGAGGCCGCCAATCCGAAAATGCAAAGTTTCCTTCTCATGTGCTTGTTCCTCCCATTTAATAATATTCTTGTTTCATTTTAGGATGGTGACAGAAATTTGTCAATGAAAACCGAAGGACGACGATGGGAGTTTTTGACATCTTACATAAATTATGGTACAATCAGGGAAAACTTTTTTGAGAGGAGATGGATAGAATGATGAAAAAAATGGGGAAACGGACTTTGCTTGCAGGAGTGCTCTGCCTAAGCCT
>JAFLRQ010000068.1:2081-11968 GCA_022511395.1 Agathobacter sp.
TGATGAAAAAAATGGGGAAACGGACTTTGCTTGCAGGAGTGCTCTGCCTAAGCCTCATCTTCTGCGGATGTCAGGCAGCAGGACAGAAAGAAAATAATACACAGCCACAGAGAGAGGAGTCCGAGAATACTCAGGGGACGGACAAAAGCTCGCAGGGCGGAGAAGATACACAGGGAGAGGCGCCGGTTGACACATCGGACATTGGTCTCAAGGATGCGTGTTCCAAGTATTTTTCTCTGGGCGTCGGAATCAACGGCAGCACATTGAACAACCTGACGACCTACGATCCGGAGTATATGGAGCTGGTAAAAAAGCATTTCAACAGCGTTACGATGTCAAACCTGATGAAGAGCTCCTATATTTTACAGCAGCGGGAAAGCCAGGCGAGCGAGGACGGAAGTCCGGCGCTCAGCTATGCCAGCATTGACGACACGCTGCAGTGGTGCATGGATAATGGCGTGAAAATGCGCGGACACACGCTGGTGTGGCATGCGCAGGCTCCCGACTGGTTTTTCCGTGAGGGCTACAAGAGCGACGGCGCGCTGGTGGATAAGGAGACGATGCTTTTTCGGATGGAGAGCTATATCAAGCAGATCCTTACGCACGTGCAGGAAAATTATCCGGGTGTGATATACTGCTGGGATGTGGTAAACGAGGCGGTGGACCCCTATGACGGTGATCCGGACAGCTTTTTCTCCTGCCGTATGGTGAATGGGGAGGAGCGGAATCTCTGGTATGATACCATCGGGCCGGAGTATGTGGAGTACGCCTTCCGTTACGCAAGACAGTATGCGGACAAGGACGTAAAGCTTTTCTACAATGATTTCAACACCTATGAGGGGAAAAAGCGCCAGTGCATCCACGATCTTTGCAAGGATCTCAAGGAAAAGGGACTGATTGACGGCATCGGCATGCAGGGCTACTGGGGAGTGAGCTATCCCAACATGACAACGATTACCAGCACGATCACTTATTTGGGATCGCTGGGGCTGGAGATCCAGATCACGGAGCTGTCGGTGGGCGTTGACGAGGAGACGCCGGAGGAATTTGAGAAGCAGGCAAACCGCTATCGCTCGATATTCTTTAACATTCGGGGCTGTGATATTGAGGGAGGCGGAAAAGCCAATATTACCAATGTGACCCTCTTTGGCCTGAAGGATCATTATGTCGAGGGGGATAAGACGAACGCGCGCCTGTTTGACAAGGATCTTCAGCCGAAGCCGGCGTTTGAGCAGGTCAAGAATGTTTTTCTGAATTTCTATCAGTGAGGAAGGAGCAGACATGAGCAGCGAGAAAGGGAACTATTACATCACAACGGCGATTGCCTATACATCGGGCAAGCCACATATCGGCAATACCTATGAAATTATTCTTGCCGATGCGATTGCGCGGTATCGCCGTGCTGAGGGCTATGATGTCTACTTCCAAACCGGGACGGATGAGCATGGACAGAAGATCCAGGACCGCGCGGCGCAGGCGGGGATTACGCCCAAGGAGTATGTGGACGGGATCTCCGACGAGGTAAAGCGCATCTGGGATCTGATGAACACCTCCTACAGCAATTTTGTGCGCACGACCGACAAGGATCACGAGCGGTGTGTACAGAAGATTTTCAAAAAGCTTTACGACAAGGGCGATATCTACAAGAGCTCCTACGAGGGACTTTACTGCAAGGAGTGCGAGTCCTTTTGGACGGAGTCGCAGCTTGCGGAGGGCAGATGCCCGGAGTGCGGGCTGGAGGTGAAGCCGGCGAAGGAGGAGGCGTACTTCTTTAAGATGAGCAAGTACGCGGACCGCCTGATCGAGCACATCAATACGCACCCGGAATTCATCCAGCCGGTGTCCAGAAAGAACGAGATGATGAACAATTTCCTGCTGCCGGGGCTTCAGGATCTGTGTGTGTCCCGAACCTCCTTTGACTGGGGGATTCCGGTGGACTTCGACCCGAAGCATGTGGTCTATGTGTGGCTGGACGCGCTGACGAATTATATTACAAAGATCGGCTATGACCCGGATGGTTCCTCGGAACTGTTCCGGAAAAATTGGCCTGCCGACCTGCATCTGATTGGGAAGGATATTGTGCGCTTCCACACAATCTACTGGCCGATCTTTTTGATGGCGCTGGATGTTCCGCTGCCCAAGCAGGTGTTTGGACATCCGTGGCTCCTGCAGGGCGGGGAGAAGATGAGCAAATCGAAGGGCAATGTGATCTATGCGGACGATATTGCGGAGCTGTTCGGTGTGGATGCCACCCGCTATTTTGTCCTGCACGAGATGCCCTACGAGAATGACGGGACGATCACCTGGGAGCTTTTGATTGAGCGCTTCAACTCCGACCTTGCAAATATTCTGGGGAATCTTGTGAACCGCACGATCTCCATGAGCAACAAATATTTTGACGGCGAGGTACGGCACGGAATGTCCGCAGAGCCGGACGGGGATTTGCAGGCGGTTGTGACCGCCGCAAAGGCAAAGACACAGGAAAAAATGGAGAAGCTGCGCGTGGCGGACGCCATCTCTGAGGTGTTCACGCTGTTTCGGCGCTGCAACAAATATATCGATGAAACTATGCCCTGGGCGCTGGCGAAGGACGAGGCGCAGAGGGAACGTCTGGCGGAGGTGCTGTACAACCTGACGGAGTCTATTGTGATCGGGGCGAGCCTTTTGCATCCGTTTTTGCCGGAAACGGCGGAGCGGATTGTGGCGCAGCTTGGCACAACACTGCGCGATTTTGACGAGTTGGACCGCTTCGGCCTGTATCCGGACGGCTCAAAGGTGACGGACCAGCCGGAAATCTTGTTTGCAAGGCAGGACGCAAAGGAGATCATGCAGAAGGTGGAGGAAATCCAGGAGGCGCAGCGGGCGGCGTATGAGGCCGAGCAGAGAGCGCTTGGGCTCGTGCCGGAAACCGCGGAGGGAGAGCCGGTGGTTGAGATCGAGGCCAAGGCAGAGATCACGTATGACGATTTCTCCAAAATGCAGTTCCAGGTCGGTGAGATTATCGCCTGCGAGGCGGTTCCCAAGTCGAAAAAGCTGTTGTGCTCACAGGTAAAGATCGGCAGTTCCGTGAAACAGATTGTGTCCGGCATCCGCAAGGATTACACGCCGGAGGAGATGGTTGGGAAGCGAGTGATGGTGCTTGTGAATCTTCAGCCTGCAAAGCTGGCGGGGGTTGTCTCAGAGGGAATGCTTCTGTGCGCGGAGGATGCGGAGGGCAATCTGGCGCTGATGGTTCCGGAGAAAAAGATGCCCAGCGGTGCGGAGATTTGTTGATAAGTTCGGAGGAATGCGCATGGAATATCTGGATATTGTAGATGAGAACGGCAATCCTACGGGAGAGGTGGTAGAGCGCACCGAGGCGCACCGCGCCGGAATCCTTCACCGGACGGCCCATGTCTGGATCGCAAGGCGCAGGGAGGGGAAGGTTGAGCTTCTTCTGCAAAAGCGGTGTATGGATAAGGACTCCTTTCCCGGCTGCTATGATATTTCCAGCGCGGGACATGTCCCGGCGGGACAAGATTATGTGGACTCAGCTCTGCGCGAGCTGAAGGAGGAGCTTGGGGTAGAGATCACCGCGGAGGAACTGGTTCAGTGCGGCAGGAAACGGCTGGATATGCAGGCTGTTTTTCACGGAGATCCCTTTTTGGAGCGGCAGGTCAGCCAGGTTTACCTGCTGTGGCTGGACTGGGAGGAGAGTGCGTTCTGTGTTCAGCGGGAGGAAATCGACAGTGTCATGTGGATGGAATTTTCCGCCTGCAAAAAAGCGGTGGAGCAGATGTCGATCCCAAATTGTATCGACCTCCAGGAGCTTAAGCTCATCGAAAAATTTTTTTGACCCAAGAACAGGAGAAACCAATGTACAATATGGTGACAGAGCAGTCTTCCCTGGAGGAGCTTCGGAAGGCGTTTGACGCGCTGAATCACAGGATGGAAGAGCTGGAGGCCGAGGAGCCGGAGGAGAACAGCGCAGAGTACGCGGCATGGGAGGAAGCCTGCGAACAGCTTGCACTGCGCTCAGAGTCGATTATGACCTGGATTGACCGCAAGATGAGCGGGGCGGTGGGGCTATGATATTTGAGACGCACGCCCACTATGATGATGACCGGTTTGCGGAGGATCGGGAGGATGTACTTGCCCGCGTGCACGCGAGCGGGGTGTCTCCGATTATCAACGTGGGGGCTTCCATTGCCTCCTGCCGGACAACGCTTGAGCTGGCAAAATCCCACGATTATATTTACGCCGCGGTGGGGGTACATCCCAGCGACATTGACGGGCTGAACGAGGAGACCTTCGAGTGGCTCCGGGAGCAGACCGCCTATGAGAAGGTCGTTGCAATCGGAGAGATTGGGCTGGACTACTACTGGGAAAAGGAGCCCGAGGTGCAAAAGCTGCAGCGCGGCTGGTTTGTGCGGCAGCTGGAGCTGGCGAGGGAAACGAACCTGCCCGTCATCATTCATTCCAGAGACGCCGCGGAGGACACCCTGCGGGTGATGCGGGAGAACCGCGCCGGGGAGATTCCCGGAGTGATCCACTGTTATGCCTATTCCCCGGAGCTGGCGCGGGAGTTTGTGGCGATGGGTTATTATATTGGAGTGGGCGGCGTGGTGACATTCAAGAACGCAAGAAAGCTTGTTGCCACAGTGGAGGCTCTTCCTCTTGAGCGGATTTTGCTTGAGACGGACTGTCCTTATATGGCGCCCGAACCCCACCGGGGAACCCGCAACGATTCCTCGTATATCCCTTATGTGATCGCAAAGATTGCGCAGATTAAGGGCGTTTCCCCGGAAGAGGTGGAGCGTGTGACCGAAGAAAATGCATACCGGCTTTTTACAAGGGCAAGCAGAAAGTGAATTATCAGACAGGTAAAACTATTAAGTGTGGGCTGACTTAGGTTGGCCCACCTTTTTTGTCGAAAATTTTAGATATCGGTAATCTAGCTAACAATACGGAACATGTGAAAACAACAGACATTAATTAATAACAGACATTAATTAATAACGGATATTGACCGATATATGAAATAAGATAGCAAAGGAGGGGTGATATGAAAAAAATTGAAGAGACAATGCCGAGTGAAAGTGAGTGGCTGCTTATGGAGGTTTTCTGGGAGAGCGATACGCCGCTTACCTCGATGGAGGTCCTTAATCGATTAAAGGGCAAGTCGGACATGACCCTTAGAATGGTCCGTGTCCTGATGAACCGCTTATCCCAGAAAGGGCTTTTGGGGTTTACTGTAGACGAGAATGATGCGAGAGTCTACCACTACCACGCGATCAAAACAAAGGAGGAATGCCTGAACGAAAAAAGCAGGCGCTTTGTGAACAGCTATTTTGCCGGAAACCGGACAAACGCAGTGGCGGCGTTGCTGCAGGGAATTACATTGACCGACGAGCAGATTAAGGAGCTGGAGGAGATTTTGGAAAAAAGTAAAGAACAGGATTAGGAGAGAGACAGAAAAGAATGATGTTGAAATTACTATGGAATTTTGAATCTTTCCGATGGTTTTTTGACCAATGCAGTGCTTACTTTTCGATCCAGCTTGGAAGATGCGTTCTGTTTTCCTTTTTAGCATTAGGTCTTGTCCTTGTTTTGCGGCACAGCATATTAAAAGAGAAAATCTTTTTAAAAGGTCTGCTGTGGAGCATATTTCTGCTTGTGCCATTTGTTGGAAAACTAGAGCTGTTTTATAACAATACTTTGATGTGCAGGCTGTTTCTGTGGTGGAATAATTGCTGTATTGAATATCCGGCAATTAGATATGGTTATCTGCTTGGCGTGATGATCAGCGGAGCTCTCATATTTCGGCAGCACAGAAAGCTGCATAGGCAGATTAACAGCATGGAGCAACGGATAATAGACGGTAAAAAAGTTTACATCAGCGAAATGCCGGTCACACCGTTTACCATAGGTGTTTTGCGTTCAAAGATAGTGGTTCCAAAGGTGATGAAGGACACTTTTGAAACAGAGGAATTACAGGCAGTTTTACTTCATGAGAGGACGCATATCCGATTGGGACATTTATGGTTTTACCTATTGTGGGATATTCTGCGTATGCTGCTGTGGCTTAATCCGCTGCTTACATATTGTATGGGATATTTTAAAGAGGATATGGAGGAAATCTGCGACCGGGTGACAATCCGAAATGGCAGCAGCACCTCTTATGAGTACGGGCAGGTGTTATTAAAAAGCGTAAAACTGCTAAAGGCTGAAAATATGGGAATGTCTGCTGCTTTTGTGGGAGAAAAAGATTATCGGGATTTGAAGCGCCGGATTACAAAAGTTGCAGATTATAAACCTTATCAGAAAATCGGGGCAGTCACACTATGTTCGATGGGGTTTCTGTTTTTGGCAGGGATGTTTTTGCTTATCAGGGGAATCTCCTATCCAAAGTACATAGAGTGGGCAGACATAGGTTTGGTAAATGAAGCAGGAGAATATTATAATCTGGCTGGGAGTGACACTCTGGAACAGGCATTCCGCACAGACGGTCAATATGTATACATAGACAGATGGGCATTTGGGGATGTTCTCCGGGAGAATGGGGTGGATGATGATATGGACGGTTTTTGGCTTGGTTTTGGAACTTATACCAAGCTGCCGGGAATTGGTGCCGTCCCGAATGGGATTTATGTAGATTACAGCGGAACCGAATCGGAGCTGGTAATTCCTTATGTGAATGGAAAAGATTCCCTTTACGATTACATTTTCAAATATATTTTATAACTCAACAATAACAGGAAAACGGAGTTTCAAACAAAGAGATCAGGGAGGACAAAATTATGGCTATGGAAATCAGTAATGCATACAACAGTTATGCAAATACCTACGCAAGCGGAGCAGGCAGTAAAAAGCAGACATCATCGGACTACCTTGCTGAATTGCAAGAGAAGAATCCGAAGCTGAACATATTGACCGGATATAGCAATGGCGCTGCGGGAAGCAGCAATTATCCTGAAAAGATCAATGTTACGATTGCACCGGAATTTTTGGCAAAAATGCAATCTGATCCAAAGCTGGCAGCAGAATACGAAAAAAATCTGGCAGACATACCGGCGGCTTGTAAATGGGGCGAATCCATGATCCGTGCCATGACAGGAAATACCGTATATGAGTTTAGATTTTATATTGATGAAAATGGCAATATGAGCGCAGGCAGCGTCAGCGGTCCCAGCGAGAAAAGGGCAATGTTTGAGCGCTCAAGGCAAAAAGCAAAACAGCAGAAGGAGGAATTTGAAAAGCGTATAGAGGAACGCATAAAAGCAAGTGCGGAAAAGAAAGAAAAGGCAGAAAATGAAACTCTGCATGCATATGAGGTTAGGATTGTCGGAAACGATGTGCAGAGCCTCGCTGAAAAATTGATAGCAGCAAACGCACCTTCCCAAAATTCCGCAGTGTCGGGAGTGACAGGGGTTGACATTAAAATTTGATATTTCATTCGATATTTACGATAAATCATATTTTATAAATCAACAATGTAACAGGAAAACGGAATTTCAAACAAAAGGTTCAAGGAGGACAAAATTATGGCAATGGAAATCAATCGTGCATACAACAGTTACACAAGCACCTGCACAAACGGAACAGGCAGCAAAAAGCAGGCATCCGAGAGCAAAGAAACTATCAAATCGGATAAGGCAGGTGCGGCATCCGCAGAGAAAATCGGTACGTCGGACTATCTTGCAGAATTGCAAAAGAAGAATCCGAAATTAAATATTCAGGTTGGATATGCGAACAAAGGCATAGGTTCCGGTAGTTATCCGGATAAGATCGATGTAACGATCGCTCCGAATATATTGGCAGAAATGGCAACAAATCCGGAAACAGCGGAAAAATGGGAGAGAGCGTTGGCAGGGATACCGGCTGCGGCAAGCTGGGCAGCTTCCGCGATAAATGCAATGACGGGAAGCCAACTGTTATATGTTCATTATTGGATCGATGAAAATGGAAATATGGGTGCCTGCAGTGCCAGTGGTCCCAGCCCCAAGGAAGTCGGCAATATGATCTCGGAACGCAAAAAGCAGCAGGAAGAACAGCTTGAAGCCAGAATAGAAACCAGCAAAGAAAGACATGAAAAACAGGAAAAGTTGGCTGAGAAAAGGGCTGAGAAGAAAGAGCGGGAAGAACAGCTTGCAGAGCAGAGGGAGAAAAGAAAAACAGAGAAGGAAACACTGCAAATGCGGGAGGCAAAGATTGTCGGAAACGATGTGCAGAGTCTCGCTGAAAAATTGGTAGCGGCAAACGCAATCCCTAACAATTCTGCAGTATCGGGAAGCATAGGCGTTGATATGAAAGTGTGATGTTGAAACTGGGTCTTTCACACAATCAAGGACTATGAAAAAGGAGTTTTCACTGCTTTTTTCATAGTCCCTGTTTTGGAATGACCGATCTTATCTGCCGGATGGAATAAATGGGCGAATGGAACCGGCAAGCTGTGCTACCGGCATACTCTGCAGCCAGATGTGGCCGGGGCCGGTGATTCTGGTGTTGAACAGGCCTTCGCCGCCGAACAGCGCATTTTTCACGCCCGGAACGGATTGGATATCCAAAGAGCAGGTGGCGGACATTGCCGCGAGGTATCCGGTGTCAATGATGATCTGCTGGCCCGGGGCAAGCTCATACTCCTTGATGTAGCCGTCAAATTCAAGGAATACAACGCCGTTGCCGGAGAGCTTCTGCATGATGAATCCCTCGCCGCCGAACAGGCCGGCACCAACACGTTTCTGGAAGAAAACGGACAGTTCAACGCCCGCAGTGGAGGCTAAAAACGCGCTTTTCTGTGCCACGATCTCCTGATCCGGACCAATGTTGAACGCGCGAATACAGCCGGGAAAGCTTGATGCGAAGGCAATCATGCCCTGACCGTTTTTTGCCGTGTAGCGGTTCTGGAACATGCTCTCGCCGGAGAATGCCCGCCCGACCATTTTGCCGATGCCGCCGTTTGAGGTGGTCTCCATCTGCATATTCGGAGACATCCAGGACATAGCACCCTTTTCTGTGATCATGGTCTCCTCGTTTTCCAGTGTACAGATGACGACCGGCAACGGTTCGCCTTCAATTGTGTAATTCATATAAACTCCTCCTTCGTTTCTTTTTTTCCATTTTACCATTTATCTTAAAAAAAATAAATACCGGAAATGCACTTGACGTCCGGACGGCGGAAACGTATGATCTATTGGTAGAACTATGTGCATTTATGAGGAGGGGAAGCCGATGGCAGTGTTGGGGAATCCCAAGAATACCATAGAGATACTGCAGAAATATCAGTTTCATTTTCAGAAACAGTACGGACAGAATTTTCTGATTGATACGCACATTTTAGAGGAGATCGTCCGTGCAGCGAATGTCACGGCGGAGGATTTTGTGCTGGAGATCGGTCCGGGGATTGGAACCATGACCCAGTATCTGTGCGAGGCGGCGGGGCATGTGGCGGCGGTGGAAATTGACTGGAAGCTGATTCCGATTCTGGAGGATACGCTGTCCGAGTACGGCAATGTGGAGGTGGTCAACGCGGATATCCTAAAGATGGATATCTGTGAATTGATTCGTGAACACGGCGGCGGAAGACCGACAAAGGTGGTGGCGAACCTGCCCTACTACATTACCACTCCGATCATCATGGGGCTGTTCGAGAGCCACGCCCCCATCGACAGCATCACGATCATGGTACAGAAAGAGGTTGCGGATCGCATGCAGGTGGGGTCGGGAACCAAGGATTACGGCGCCCTGTCTCTTGCCGTGCAGTATTACGCAAAACCGGAGCTTATGCTGACTGTCCCGCCGAGCTGTTTTATGCCACAGCCCAAAGTGGGCAGCGCGGTGATCCGCCTCCTCCGCCATGAACGGCCGCCGGTGTCGGTCAAAAGCGAGAAGCTGCTCTTTCAGGTGAT
>JAFLRQ010000069.1 GCA_022511395.1 Agathobacter sp.
AGACTATAAAGCGGATTGCGGAGAAGTTTCAGTTGTCTGAAAGTGAATCCAGTGAGACAGTAAAACAATATTGGTAAAAAATATCTGTGGCAGTGGACACATGTGCATACTCGAGGCGATGGCTGATGCCCACGCTGCCAATCCTGTTAAAGAGCAGCATGGGCAACAGGCTCTCATTCTTACGAAACCACCAGCCGCCCCAACAAAAGCGGATACACCAGCAAAATGCCAACGACATACAGGACGTTCCACACCGTAACGCTCTTTAAGACTGCTGCTGCCGCCGCACACTGTACCACAAGTCCAATCAGCGTAACCTTCCACAGATAGCGGAGGAGATATTCCATCCGAACCCTGCGGTACTGTTTTTTGCTGACGGGGAGATACTTCAATTTGGCGTAGGTTGATCTGGTCTTCTTCTGCGGCGTCACGGAATCCGTCACACTGACATAGGGCAGCAGCAAAAAATAAGTAGACCATGTCGCCAGCATAAAGAAATTCGGCCAGATGGCTATGGAACTGTGCACGGCTTCCTGCACCGGAATTATCATCAAAATAATCAGGACAAAGGAAAATATCCCCGGCAGAAACCATGCAACCTGCCCGGTATAGGAAAAAAGCTCTTTGTCAAACTCCCTGATCCGCGCTCTCTCCTCCCGCTCACGTTTCTTTCTGTTCCTGAAATCCTCGCTTCTGTCATCTCTCATGCTATCCCACCTCCCTGCACAGGCTGCACTTCTCCAAAGGAGACAAACCTGCCCACGTCCAAAACACCCACATAATCAAGCTGCTTTTCTATTTCCTCTTCAATATGCGTCGATAAAATGACGGAGCAGCTTTCGTCCTGAAGCAATGTGCGCAGCAGCTTATAAAACTCGATCCGAAAGACAGGATCCATTCCCGCCGTCGCCTCGTCCAGCAAATACAGCCTCGGTCTATGAGCTACCGCAAACGCAAGCTGAAACTTCATCTGCTCCCCACGGGACATCTTCATCACCGTTTTATCCTTGGAAACCCGAAAGCTCTCCATGGTGCTCTCAAACAGCGCCTCGTCAAAGTCCGAATAAAATCTGCCCAGCATCTGTGCGTTTTGCGCCGCCGTGCGTATATTGAGAAACTCGTTTTTTTCTGAGACAAAGCCGATCCGGTTCAGAGTCTGCAGATAATCTTCATGAATCTCCCTGCCGTCCAGCAAAAGCTCACCGGAATATCTCTTTTTCTCGTTCATGATATAGTCAAAAAACGTGGTCTTGCCCGCGCCGTTTTTTCCCACAAGCCCCATGATATAGCCCTTCGGCAGCGCAAAGCTGATATTCTCCAGCTTAAACGCCCTTTTCCCATGACCCCTTGCCTTTAAGCTGCTCACGCCCTTGGCTGAGAACAATACATCCTCTTTCATAGCAATCCCTCCAACATCGCCCGAATTTCATCCTCCGACAATCCCGCCTGCTTCGCCAGCTCAATTACCTCCGTAAAACGCTTTTCCAACTGGATCAGCTGCTTTTCGTGGAGATAGTCCGTGTTGTACTCACAGACATAAAAGCCTTTGTTCGCCACGGATCGGATAAGGCCCTCCTTCTCCAGCTCCTCGTAGGCGCGCTTCGTCGTAATGACGCTGACCCCGATCTCGGCCGCCAGTCCCCGGATGGACGGCAGCGCTTCATTCGCAGTCAGTTCTCCCGAGACGATTGCATTTTTCATCTGATTTACAATCTGCTCATATATCGCGTAAGTGCCATGCGGCTCAATGATAATCTGCATGTTATCCCTCTTTCCATAACTTGGTTCTGTACAACTCACATATTCTGTCGGCCTTCTTCTACTCAGAGAAAAATTGGTCCCATTTCGCCCAAAACCTGCGATACCGGCTGCTGCCGTCCACTGTCTCCTTAAATATTTCTGAAACCGTCATTTGCTTTGGAAAGCAGAACAAGTATAAAAACACCTCGATATCCTTAATACTGCCCGCTGTATTGAAAAGGAAGAAATACATCGGAAGATCCGTCTTATCCGCCACGGCAAGCCCGACAAAAAAGGCGGCAACGCTCAGTATTATAAATGGCATGATAGTAACGATCTGATTCTGTACCCTTGTTGGGTCTCCTCCAATACGCTCGGTCTGTGCAAGACGCCCTCCGAAGGTCACTTTAAACTCAGCATCAGGAATCAGGAGCTTGCCGGTCAGGAAATGAATCCATTCGTGGAAAACGGCATTGAGCTCTAAAAGCACAGGAAAAAGCAGCAGCTTCAATTTGAGAGCGGCGTGAAAGCTCCCAATCCGAATATGTGTGTCATTCCCGATGAAGTCAATCAACCCGGCTCCGGTTAAGATACCGCTTATCGCAATAATCAAAAAAACATATAGAATATAATTAAAAACATCAATCTTCTTTTTCTTTCTTTTTTTCATTTGGACACCCATCTCCACACGGCCATTCATCAATTGGCAGCCGCCGCGCTACATACTGCTCAGCATTTCATAGTCGGCAAAATTGCGCCGGATGGTTTTCCATTCTCTGCCCACACCGACGAGGATGGGAAGCATAACCGCCATCTCGATAAGGAATATCACCCAGAACTCAACCACATTTATGGGATTCATGCAGATAGCAAACAGTGCCGCTGTGCATATCTGGCAGACCGCAAGGATCGCTCCCACAAAACTTTTCAGGTTTCCGTACACCTTTCGCCCCGCAGCCTCGCGCATCACGCCGTCACACAGGATCCCGCAGATATACGTAACGCTGAACACTGTCACAAGCTGCAGCACCAGCCCGTATGCGGACATGTGTCCCCAAAAAACCTCTGCGATATCACACAGTCCCGCAAAAAGCATAGGGATCGAGACCTTGACATACAGATACCTCCGGATATATGCCTCCCTCTGCTCCCTTGAAAAAGGCACAAGGTACATCATAAAGGGCAGGGAGACATTGTGGAAGATACCGCTCAGCATGGCAAAGGGTATCGGCATTGCCATCAGCCAGTTTTGCTTCGGGCCAAAGCCAAAGCTAAACATGACCCAAAGATAAAGCCAGACAATGAGCAGGCTCAGCCTCATCGGATTGAAATCCCTGAAGAACCCCAAAAAATAATCCTTTATCACCTGCCAATTTTGCTTTTCTCTCATTACAACCTCATTTCCGTGCCTGTCGTTCAACCTGTTTCGCCTTGTGATCCTAATGATATCAACGGATTGCTCCATTACTTCGCAATCTTATGACCCTGATATCATAAAGTACATCAATTCCTCTATGGAGGGCTCCCACACCCTGAGCGCGGGATCAAAGGGCTTTTTTGAATTGAGCACCAGCGCCCTGCTGCCAAACTCGCCGCTTTCCATATGAATGATCCTGTCCTTTAACAGCTTCAGCTTATATTCCTCACCTGCCGCCACCCGATACCGCTCCCTGACGCTCTCAATGTCGCCGTACAAAAGCTGTCTGCCGCCCTTGATAAACAGGAGGTAATCCGCCAGCATGTCGATGTCTGTGGTCAAATGTGTCGAGAGAATCACGGAATGTTCGCCATCTGCCACATAATCCCGCAGTACCTTCATAAAAATCTCCCGAAACTCCTTGTCAAAATTTGCCGCCGGCTCGTCTAAAAGCAGCAACCTCGGCTTGTGGGACAGGGCGAAGGCCATGGCATATTTCAGCTTTTCTCCCTTGGACAGCCGCCCGTATTTCTCCCCGCCGGAAAGTCCAAACTGAGCCATGCGCTCTTTCAAACTGCTCTCCTCATAATTGCGGTAAAACCGCCCATATCGGTTTCCGTTCCTCAGCAGGGTATCGCTCACTTCAAACATGTCGCCGTGCAGCACAGTGCCAATTTCCTGCTTTGCGGCTTCCTCCTCCTCGGCAAGGGAAATTCCGTCAAGCCGGATTTCTCCATCGTCCGCGGACAACAGCCCCGCCAGCAGCTCAAGCAACGTGGTCTTGCCTGCCCCGTTTTCCCCGATCAGCCCCATAATGTAGCCGCCCGGCAATTCTATGGAAATATGGTCCAGAAGAAATGTATTCCGTCTCTTTGACACGCCTTCCATCGTCAGCATAAGCGTTTTCCTTTCGTGTATATTCTGTATATGTTAATATATACACTCCATATACACTTTTGTCAATACACTTTTTTAAAAATATTGAGAATGAAAAGAATCAGCGCGAAAAAAAACTGTGAAAAGCGATTGCGCGCCTTTCACAGCTTCTATATTGATCCGCCTCTGCGGTTGTTTTTAGTCGGAGCTGACCACACCTCCCCAATACCGGAAACGCAACAGCCCCTTTGATGATCTTATCATAACAATAAAATGTGAACATTGTATGACATACCGATAAACTATTTCTAAAAAAATCCAACTGCCAAAAATTAGTATCCGTAAATGTCGTAGATCTCATCGGTATAGACGCCGGGCGACCGGTAGACGATGAGCGGCCGCTCGACAACAAGCCCGGATTTTCCGCCGCGCAGGCCCTCAATCAGCACCATGTTCGGCTCCTTGTCCACAAAGGGATAGACGAGCTGCATCCGCTTCGGCTCGATGTGCCATCCGATCATTTTGTTTAGGATCTCCGCCATGCGGAAGGGGCGGTGCACCATGTAAAAACGGCCGCCGGGCGGCAGGAGCTTTGCGCTCTCCCGAAGGACATCGTCGAGATCGCAGAGGATTTCATGGCGCGCGATGGCTTTGGCATCGGTGTCTGAGATGAGGCCGTGACGGTGACACATGTAAGGCGGGTTGGTGGTGACCACATCAAAAGAAGAGGCTCCAAAAAGCTTTGAGGCCTCCTTGATATCTCCAACCACAATGTCGATCTTTTCCTGCAGGCGGTTGTACGCTACGCTGCGCGCCGCCATGTCCGCACTCTCCGGCTGGATTTCCAGCCCGGTGAAATGCTCTCCCTCGGTCTTGGCCTCCAGAAGAATCGGGATGATCCCCGTCCCCGTGCCGAGATCTATGGCTTTTTCTCCGGGCTTCACCCGCACGAAGCCGGACAGCAGGACCGCGTCCATCCCGAAACAAAAGCGCTCGGGATCCTGGATGATCGCGTATCCGTTCCGCTGCAGCTCGTCCAGCCGCTCATGACTGTGAATCGTTACTTCCGCTTGATGCTCCATGCTCTTCTCCGTCGTGGCGGTTTCCATGCTCTCTGTTTTCGTTGTTCCGGCGGTTTCTGTTGTTATGACGGCGGTTGTTGTCGCGGCGGTTCGGCTTCACTGCCTGCTCTCCCTCCAGCGTCTCGCCGCTGTCGTCAATGCTCTCCAGCTCCTTGAGCTCCTTTAGCTCTTCCTCCGTGAGCTTTACATCCTTCCGGCGGCGCGGGGTAAAGCGAAGGTCATCCACATGGTACTCCTGCAGCTCCTTCTCATCTCCGGTGTCCACAATCACCTTGACGAGCTGGCGCAGGACGTTGACGGAAGCAACCTCGCCCTTCAAGCCACTCGGAGTCGTCACAGTGTCCTTGACGGACGGAAGGCGGCTGTTCAGATATTCGTATGTCTCCTGCTCATTTTTCAGGCAGCACATCAGCCGCCCGCAGGTTCCGGAGATTTTCGTCGGGTTCAGCGACAGATTCTGCTCCTTCGCCATCTTGATGGAGACGGGGATGAAGTCCGCCATGTAGGACTTACAGCACAGCTCCCGCCCGCAAATGCCGATCCCGCCCAGCATCTTGGTCTCGTCGCGGACACCGATCTGGCGAAGCTCAATGCGGGTGCGGAACACCGAAGCCAGATCCTTCACCAGCTCGCGGAAGTCCACACGACCGTCCGCGGTAAAATAAAACAGCAGCTTATTATTGTCAAAGGTGTACTCTGCCGCCACCAGCTTCATGTCCAGACCGTGCTTTGCAATCCGCTCCTTGCACACGGCAAACGCCTCTTTCTCTCTCTCTTTGTTTTCCTCGACGATCCGCTCGTCCTCGTCGGTGGCAATGCGAAGAACCGGCTTGAGCGGCTGCACCACACTGTCGTCCTCCACCTCCTTCGGCGCTATGAGCACGGTTCCCATCTCGACGCCTCTCGCCGTCTCCACGATCACGTGCATCGGGACCTCCAGATCGTAGTCCAGCGGGTCAAAATAATAGATTTTCCCCGCCTTCTGAAAACGTATTCCAACTATCCTTGTCATGTCAATTCTCCTTAATCGTCAGCAGCAGCAGCTCCATGGTCAGGTCGAAATTCACGTTTGCATTGAGCCGCGTCTTCGCGGTGTCCAGCGCTCTTAAAACCGCTTCAATCTGCTGATAGGAATGTCTCGCTGCCTGCCTTTTTATGTCATAGACCTCATCCTTGAAGATCAGGCCGTTCACGTCGTTCGTCGCCTTCATATAAAGCACATCGCGGAACCAGATGGCAATCAGGTCAAAATAATCGGTGATCGCCAGCTTATACTCGCCGATCTGTTTGATGGCGCCGCCGAACTCGTAGAGATCAATGTCGTCCAGCCGCTTGACCAGCTGCATCACGGAAGCCTTCATCTCGTTGAAGGAGTCCGAGGAGGCAAGCTGTATGGCTTTGCCCACGTTGCCCTGCGCAAACGCGGTACACACGTCCGCCTGATAGTCCGGCACCTGATGGTGCTTCATGAGATACTGCCGGATGACATCCGCCTTCACTGCCTTTAAGTTCAGCGTGATGCACCGGGATAAAATCGTGGGCAGAAAGCTGTCCGCGTTGGTGGTCAAAAGCAGAATCACTGCGTAGGCCGGCGGCTCCTCGATTGTCTTGAGCAGCGCGTTCTGCGCCTGTGTATTCATCTTCTCCGCCTCATCCACAATATATACCTTATAGCGGCTGCTGTATGGCTTGATCGCAATATCATTGTTGATCTGCACGCGGACGTCATCCACGCCGATGGTGTTTGGCTTCTCGTGGGTGACATAGATAATGTCCGGCTGGTTGCGATCCGCCGCCTGATGGCACGAGCGGCACTGCAGACAGGGGCGCTCCCCGTCCGACTCGCATTGCAGCGCCGTCGCAAAGGCAGACGCCAGCATCATTTTGCCGGAGTACTCCGGACCGTTGAAAATGTAGGCATGGGACACCTTTCCTGTCTCAATCGCACTCTGCAAGTGTCCGATGATCTGCTCATGTCCGATAATATCGCGAAATCCCGCCATATCTCATGCCCCCTTCCCGATGTGGGCACTCCCGCAGGATTGCCCGCTTATGTTAAGATGTCCAGCAACAGCCCCTGTATTTCCCCGATTTTTGCGAGGATTACCAGATGATCCTTCTCGTCCGCCACCAGCTCGGTTGCAAGGTCATCCAGATTCTTGTCTATGAGCCGGATGATGCCGTACACCCGGTGCCGCCCCTTCCGATCCAGAAAGTTCTCACGGGAAAACTTGTGCGACCGGTAGACCACCTCATTCAGAAACTCCTTTATCAGTCCGCGGTAACGCTTCATGTCGAGAATGTCCATGTGCTCGGCGATCCGGTTGCCCTGAAACGTGATATCGCTCAAAAGGGCATCGACCTTTGCCTGCAGCTCGGCGTCCGTGATGGCGCTCGCCAGCGTAAATTTGAAAGACCCGTCTGCCTCCGTTGTCCTTGCGGCCTCCGGAATCTGCGTCACCTGATTGATCTCATTGACTTTCATATAGTTCCCTCGTTCATGATTGACTTTTCTCTTCTGCCCGGATATACTCGCTCACCCTGCGGACCGTCTCCTCGAATTCCTCATTGGAAAACCGCACGGCAACGCCCGCCTCCATGAGCTTTTCCTCGGAAAAATCCCCGGCGTCCGCAAGAAACCTGCGGCACATCTCCTCGTACCGAGGAACCGGCTGCTGCCGCTCCCTCGCGATTGCCCGCATCAGACGCTCGCCGTCCTCCACTTCAATATAAATCGGCTCAACCCTGTGCGCGCCGAAATATTCCCGAATCCTGATATATCCCTCCAAGGTCACGATATACAGATAGCTTCGATGCTCGAGGTCGATCTGCCCGTCATCGACGGTGAAATATTTCCAGATCCCATGTACCGTCTGATACGCGCGCAGCTCGATGATCCGCCGCTCGTCCGCCAGCTGCTGCACCCGCTCCTCGTCACAGAAGATGTAATCCTTCCCCGGAATCTCCCCCTCCCGGACCGGGCGGGTCGTGTAGGGGACAATCGCCTCAAGCGGCAGCTCTCCCCGCCGCAAAAGCTCGCGGTAAATGCTGTCCTTGCCGGAGGAGCTCTTGCCCATCACACAATAGATTTTTCCCATAGATGTTTCCTCTGCCTATATCTACTATATTATATCATGGTCACCGCGATTTCACAACTTGAATTGCATTGTATGCAATGCCCTCCACCTGCAGCCCCATCCTCCTGCATTCGGAAAGCTCCGCAAGCGTCTCTCCGCCAAGACGCTCCCCCGGCACAAGAATCGGAATCCCCGGCGGATACAGATAAACGTAGTCCGCGCTGATGCGGTTTTCGGCCTCGGCAAACGGCACGCTCTCCCGCTCTGCCTCGACTGCTGCACTGATCTCCATGCACCGCTCCTGCTTCCGGTAGACCTCTGCCGCCCGCATGCCTCCCTCATTTCTCCAAGCCGCAGCCGGCAGATCCGTCCCTTTCACCGCCTGCGCACCGTTCTCTTTTTCCCCTGCCGCAGCGTCCAGCTCCTCCAGCGCCGCCGCCAGCCGCGCAAAGCCCTCGGGCCGGTCCATGACGCTGGTCATGGCGAGCGCGTAAGTGGCGGCAGCCATCTCCATCTGCAGGCCATACCTCTCCAAAAGCCTTGCGGCGAGCCATTTGCCGCTCATGCCGGAATCCCCGGTATAAAGGATCAGCTTACCCGGGTCAAAGGCAAATGCCTCCTCCGGCGCAAAATCCTCCGCGCCAAGCACGCGCAGATGCGCAAGGCGCCGCGTTTGCTCCCGAAAGGCCGCAAGCCTCCGGGCGTAGGCGTCAAACAGCTCCCGTGCGGACGGCTCCGCAAGCATGTGTACACAGCGGCTGATACCCGCCATCAACACATAGGAGGGGGAACTGGTCTCATAAATCTGCAGAAAACGGGCAACCTCCTCCGCCGCAAGCCGCTCGCTGCAAAGATGCAGGAGCGCGGTCTGTGTGAAAGCCGGCAGCGTCTTGTGGACGCTCATGACCACCGCGTCCGCCCCAAGCCGCGTCGCATTCTCCGGAAACGCTTCATGAAATCCAAAGTGCGCGCCGTGCGCCTCATCCACGATCAGGGGAATCCCCCGGCTGTGCGCAAGCTCCGCGATTACGGCCACATCCGACACCACGCCGTCGTAAGTGGGGCTGGTGATCACAACCGCCCGGATATCCGGGTATTCGCCGAGCGCCCTTCGGACATCCTCCGCGTCAATCTGTCCCTGCAGCCCCTGTTCTGTGACCCTTGGGTACACGTAGACCGGGACGAGCTGGCGCAGCTCAAGCGCGTGGTACACGGCCTTATGGCTGTTGCGCGCAACCAGAACCCGCTCTCCCCGCCGGACTGCCGCGCTGACCGCCGCGAGAATCCCACAGGTGCTTCCGTTCACCAGAAAAAAGCTGTGCTTGGCGCCGTAGAGCTCTGCCGCCCGTCCCTGCTCCCTGCGCAGAAGTCCCTGCGCGTGATGCAGATTGTCAAAGCCGTCGATCTCCGTGATGTCCCATGCATAGGGGTTGAAATCCAAAAACGGCTGCCGCTTATGTCCCGGCATATGAAACGGGTAACAGTCACTCTGCGCAAGCTGTTGTAAGTTCTGTTCCAGCATGACAAACCTCGCAATCACATAAATCTTTCCAGCTCCGGCATCCAGTCCGCCAGAAAAACCTCTCCGCTGCAAAAGCTCTTCCAGATCGGCTCCGCCAGCGCGAGGATCAAATCAAGCGCCTCCTCCCACGGCACCTCGGGCACCTGCTGCCTTTTCACATACTGCTCCCAGCGCTTTCGCATGTAGGTGTAATCCCGATAGCCCGCAAGCTGCACGATTCTCCGCTCCTGCCTCACCTTCGGCTTATGTCCGGCAAACGCTTCCAGCTCCTCGATGAGGTAGCGCGCGCTCAGCGGTTGTGTCCTTAAGGTCTGATAGACGCGGTAGTACGCGCCCATATCTCCGATCAGCTCCAGCTTTTCCAGAATCCCGAACAGGTCAGAGCTCACCTGGTTTTCGCACGAATACACCCGGTATACAATCTCCGCCCCGGGAACCGTCAGCGCCGCAAGGCTTTTTGTCTCCGACCTCTGATTGGTGATCTCCATCTGGCGGATCTCCACCGTGAGCGGTATCTGCATGTCCTTGTAATCGGCCCGCAGCTCGATGGTCACTGCACCGGGCATGCCGAACACCCGGCCTTCCCAGAGTATTCCTCGCTTATTTTCGACCATGAGAACATCTTTCATCATCTGCTCCGCCAGCGCCGGGCTAAGCTCCTGTCCTGCTACCATAAGCTCTGCCGCGGGCGGGTATTTGTCCTTGTGGTAGGTAAATGCGAGCGCAATGTCGCCGCCCTTGCGGTACGCTGCCTCCCCAAGCATCCGGTCACTCGTAAGCCACAGATATTCCCGGTAGTCCGAACCTTCAATCCGAAGCAGGAAGTCCTCCAGCGCATAGGCGCGCAGAAGGTCCGCAAAGGGAATCAGCGTCTGCTCCTCGAGGGCTTTCAGCTCCACCGCCTCATTGACGCCCACCTTCATTACAACCACACTCCGATCAGCGCCTGCACCTTCTTCACAACCCGCCGCTCTCCCGCGTAGTCCAGAAGGGCAGAAATGTCCTTCTCCTCATCGGCAATGTATGACTGGATCGCCTCCTTAAAAACCTCCCGCTCCATCTTTGCCTCGTATTTCAGGCAGTCACAGATGACCCTCTCCCGGTCATAGATCTGATAAGTATGCCCCCAAAGCTCCATTTGAACGCTCCCGATTTCAAGCGACTCCGGCTCGGTGTAATAAGGGATCACCTTCGGGTAATCCAGCCGAAATCTGGACTTGGATGTATTCTTGTCCACCGCCAAATGCCAGCCATAGGGCTTTTTGCTGATGTAGCCGTAAGCATAAAGCGCGCTGTCCATACACAGTCTGGCGTCCGGAAACAGGCGCGCAATCAGCTCCTCCTCGGTAAACCGGTCGATGCGGTCCGTATAGTACCCGCTCTTGACCCGAATCAGCCTGCCCTCCTCCACAAAATCCAGTATGCGGCGATAGTCCACACCCAGCTCGGAGAACTGTTCCTTTTTCACAATCCCGCCATGCGCCTCGATAAATTCCAGCACCTCCTGCAGCGCGGACTCCGCTGATTTTATCCGTTTGTTATTTGCCAACATTTTCCGCTCCATTATGATTATAGTGGTATTTCACTACTATTCTACGACATTTTTGACACCGCGTCAATACTATGGTACTATGTAAGATACCAAGGTCACAA
>JAFLRQ010000007.1 GCA_022511395.1 Agathobacter sp.
GTAGATTTAGATATGCCGAAATGCTTTGCGGCGTAACGCACGGTCGTGTTATTCTCGATAATATAGTTAGCGATCTCCACCGCGCGCTCTTCAATATAATCCTTCAAAAGAAATCCCCTTAAAATCACTTTTTTACAGTTTATGAAGGGATGATGAGGGGTATGACCAAAAAGGATAAGAAAAAAGAAAAAGCCCTTGACATGCATCTGTATTAGGTGTATATATAGTACATAAACAGTTTGGATGTGCAACACATGAAAAATGGAAAGGGGAATGATTCATTTTATGGAAACGATTTTATCGGCAAAGGATCTGCACAAAACTTTCAAGCTTTCAAAAAAGCAGCAGAAGCTGGAAAAGAGTTCTTCCGCCACAAAGGTGGCGGTCGATGGGCTATCCTTCGATGCGTACAAAGGGGAAGTGTTCGCCCTTTTGGGGCCGAACGGCGCCGGCAAGACCACAACGCTGCGCATGATCTCGACCCTGATACGGCCGGACTCCGGCGACTGCATCGTGGACGGCGCCAGCGTCGTGAACACGCCGGAGGCAGTGCGCGGCAAGATTGGCTTTCTCACCAGTGATCTGAAGCTGGAGGATTTCTTTACTCCCAACTACTTATTCGACTTTTTCTCCGACCTCCACGGAGTGTCGGAGGCAGACCGCAAGCTTCGCAAGGAGAAGCTGTTCAACACCTTCGGCATCAACCAGTTTGCAGAGGTGAAGGTGTCCAATCTGTCCACCGGTATGAAGCAGAAGGCGTCCATTGCCATCTCGCTGGTGCATGACCCGGACATCATCATTTTTGACGAGCCGACAAACGGCCTTGATGTCATCACGGCAAAGACCGTCACGGACTTTCTGATCGGTCTGAAGGAGGAGCACAAAACCGTCATTGTCTCCACACACATTTTCAGTCTGGTAGAAAAAATCGCGGATCGCGTGGGCATTATCATCAACGGGCGGATGACGCAGTGCGACGCCCTCTCCGCCATGACCGCGGAAAAATGCTTGGAGGATGTATTCTTTGATGTATATGTCAGGGAGGTAGGAAACGATGAAAAGTAATCTTTTAACCATAGTCAGAAAAGAGCTGTCCCGGTTCTTTACCGATCGAAAGCTGCTGTTTTCCACAGTTATCATGCCGGGACTCATGATCTTTATTGTATATACGCTGTTGGGAACCATGTTCTCCACGCTCCTCACCACGGAGGAGGATTATGTGTACAAAATTCAGGCGGTCAACATGCCGGCCTCCATTGAAGCCGTCTTAAAGCAGGCGGAATTCACCAGTGAGCCCATCACTGTTCAAAAGCTGGACGATGCGAAGGAAGCCATTACAAAGGGCGAGCTGGATTTGTGTCTGGTGTTCCCGGAGGGCTTTGACGAGGCGATTGCGGTCTATGACGCCCAGTCCGGACAGAAGGCTCCTGAAATCCTCATGTACTACAACTCCGGCGAGACAGCCTCTCTGGAATGCTATCAGGGTGTCGCCTCTCTGCTTGATGTCTTCGAGAGCACCTTCACAAACAAATTTGACGTGAACGTCTCCGAAGGCCAATACGACCTCGCCGACGGCACAGACCTGATGTCGCGGATGATGTCCGCCATGATCCCGATGCTGTTTTTGACGCTGCTGTTCTCCGGCTGCTGCTCCATCGCACCGGACTTCATCGCCGGAGAGAAGGAGAGAGGCACCATTGCCACCCTTCTTGTCACACCGATGAAGCGCAGCTCCCTCGCCCTCGGCAAGATCATCAGCATGAGTATTATGACTCTGCTCAGCGCCCTGTCAAGCTTTCTGGGCATGATGCTCTCCCTGCCCAAGCTGTTTCAGGCGGAGGATATGGAGCTCTTTGATTTCTCCATGCTGGGCGTGAAGGAATATGCGCTGCTGCTGCTTTTGGTGTTGTCCATCGTGCTGATACTCATTGCAATGCTGTCACTGATATCCGCTTACGCAAAGACGGTGAAGGAATCCGCCTCCGTCATCGGACCCATGAATATCATTGTCATGATCGTCGGCATTGCCGGCGGATATATGGGGGCAGTGGACACCAATGTGCTCACAAACCTCATTCCGCTGTACAACTTTTCCAAATGCATGAGCGCAATCATCGCGGGCAATATCAACGCCCTCAGCATCGCTGTCACGGTCGGCAGCAACCTGCTCTACACGCTGCTCTGCACCTGGATTCTGGCAAAGATGTTTAACAGTGAGCGGATCATGTTCTCCAACTAACCGCAACAGCAAACCCCCTGCGCCAAAACGCAGGGGGGTTATTTAAATCAAACTATCGCCGTCACCTTCTTGTTCGTCCTGCCCTTCCGCAGTTTCGTCCTCCGCTTTCATCAGGGCAAGTTCGATTCGCCGTTCCAGATCCTTCGTATCAAACGGCTTTAACACATAATCGTACACTCCGAGCTTTGAGCTCTCCACGATCGTGCCCCGCTCTCTCGTCGATGTCAGCATGATGACCGGAATCGAAGCACAGCCTTCCATCTCCCGAATGTCTTTGAGCGTCTCAATCCCATCCTTCAATGCCATCTTTACATCCAGCAGGATCAGATCCGGCTTCTCCTCCTTCAGATAACGAAGAGCGCGCAGCCCCGAATTGACCGTGATAATCTCATAGTTGTTACTCAGTTTCTGTTCGATTGCCAGCAGGCTGATCGGGCTGTCGTCAACTGCCAGAATCCGTTTTTTTCCAAACATCTTGTCACTCCTCTCTGTTCATGTGGTTGATAAGTTCCTGAAGCAGCTCCTCCGCATGATCATCCTCATACAGTTTCAGCTGTTCCCGTATTTCTTCCAGCTTAACCCGGATCTCCTGATCCATTTGGCTCTTCAGCAGTTCCTCAACGACGTTCAGACAATTCTTCGAGCGGAATCGCTCCAAATGCCCAAGTGCTTCTTTCAGTCTTTGGATCAGCTCCTCCGCACCAATCTGCGGCAGTTCCTCCCCGCCGCCAGCCGCACTGTCGTCAGACTTTTCTTTTAAATACTTTTGTATGTACTCAACCTGTTTTTCGTAAAGCTGCAGCAGCATCTCATAATTCTTGAGCACATAGGTCTCGTTCCCCCGCGATGCCGCCATCTCGTGTTCTTTCGCCAGATCCGAGAGCTCTGCCGCTCCAATGTTCGCCGAGGCGCTCTTTAGCGCGTGAACCTCAATCTCGTAGCTCTTAAAGTCCCCGCTCTCAACGAATTCACGCAGATCCTTGAGCTTGCGCTCACTGTCAATGCAATACAGGTTCAAAATCTCCTTGTAATCTGCAAGCTCCGGGTATCGATCTATGATCAGGTTCACGTCAATTCCCCAGATGCTCACCTCATCCTCCTCGATATTGTTCCCCTGAGAGTCCGCCTCATTTTCCGTATATTTTTTCTTCTCATCCGGAACCCACTTGGCGAGCATATTGTTTAAGGATTTGCGGTCCAGCGGCTTGGGGAGAAAATCCTGAAATCCGTTTTTTAAAAAACGCTCCTTCTCTCCCGCCATCACATTGGCGGTCAGCGCAATCACGACCGGCTTTGTCCCGTTTTCCCCGCATTGGCTCCGTATAATCTGCACCGCCTCGATTCCGTCCATCTCCGGCATCATATGGTCCATAAAAATGAGGTCGTAGACTCTCTTTTTCACCAGATCAATCGCCTCCGGGCCGCTCGCCGCCTCCGTCAGGTCAAACTTGTATGTATCCAGCAGGCGCTTCGCAACCTTCCTGTTCACAGCATTGTCATCCACCAGAAGAATCTTAAATTCCTCCGCCGTGAACAGCTTCAACTGTTCGACCTCGGCCGGAAGGACATCCGGCATTTCCTCGATGGTACGTTTATCCACAATTGTCTGCGGAATCGTGACGGTAAAGGTGCTTCCCGCACCGTAAACGCTCTCCACATGAATATTTCCGTTCATCAGCTCCACCAGCTTCTTGGTGATGGAGAGCCCCAGACCGGTTCCCTCCACCGTGCGATTTTGTTTGGAATCCACCTGTTGAAAGTTATCAAATATTTTCTCCAGATCCTCTTTTCTTATTCCGCATCCGGTGTCCTGCACCTCAAACTTCAGAAGCTCTTCATCCTCAGAGGCTCCCCGGCTGCCGGACACGGTAATTTTTACATAACCCTTTTTCGTGAATTTGACCGCGTTGTTCAAAAGGTTGATTAAGATCTGGCGGATTCTGCCCTCATCCCCATGATATCGGCAGGGGATCGACGTATCACACTCATACCGCAGCTCCAGCCCGCGCAGGGAGGCCGCCACCTCCATCATTCCGACGACCTCGCCGACTGCCGTATTCACATAGTAATCGGTGAACACCAGCTCCATTTTTCCCGCCTCCACCTTGGACAAATCGAGGATGTCATTGATGATTCCAAGCAGATTCTGCGCCGAGGACTTAATGTCCCTCGCAAAAGCGTACAGCTTTCTTCCCTGACTCTCCTCCATGAGGATATCGCTCAGTCCGATGATCGCATTCATCGGGGTGCGGATCTCGTGCGACATATTGGCGAGGAATGCGCTCTTGGCCTTGTTGGCCTGCTCCGCCTGCTCTCGGATCCGCTTGATCTCCTCGATATAATTTCTGGTGGCCGTGACATCCAGGATCAGAACCGTGTATCCGTCAAGCGCGCTTCGACTGCCGGGCATTTTTTGAGTCTGGCACTCATAATAACGGTCGTGGATATAGAGTGAGGTGCTATGGTCCACATCCAGCATTTCCTCGCGGAACCCATTGATTTTTTCCACATTGTCCCCCAGAATATGCGGGCCTAAATCCGAAAATATGCTTTGCGCCGTCCGATTGTAGCTGACAATCCGCCTTTGGGCATCCAGCACAAGCACACCGCCGCTGATGCTCTGCAATACGACCTCCGCCGCCAGATACCGGAAGTCGTAATTTCTGCGGCTCCAAACGAAAATCTGCACCGTGGAGAGCATCAGTCCCATCGTCACCGGCGTCGGATCAAAGCTTCCGGTCAGATTCATCACTTTCAAAAGAAGCGCGATAAACGGCAGCAGCTCCAGCAAAAGGATTCTCTTATACTGCCGGACCTGTGCGTGAGCCGGGTAGAAAATGATGATGTTGAACAATATGCCCACCGACACGATAAGCGGAACTCCGCAGGAAAAAATAAAAAAAACCACGTACATCGGTCCCACTGCAAGCTGCAGGAAGCTGTGACCTCCATATACCTCAACCCAATCAATGCTGCTGTAGTAGAGATTCGTTTTGTCACAGGTAAACACAGCTAAAAGCACAAGAACATCGATAGCCAGCAATACGCGCAGCAGTTTTTCCGACATCTTCCGGTAACAGTAATTGTGTATAAAACTGCAATACAACAGCGGCACAAAAATTGAACCGAGATACTCAACCTTAACTGCCAGAATTGCCGCATCCATACTCCCTGCCGTCATTTCCAGAACATAGCCTACATTCTGCACGAGCGAACCGTACAGAAAAAAAATCATCAGCTTCTGCTCCCTTGAGGCATCTCCGGACAGAAGCAGAAACAGCGAGACCATGATCAAACCGATTACAACAAATTCTGCTGTCAAAAAGAACACATACACCGTATCTCACCCCCCGCCTATCCGTTACTGTTTTTATTTTACCATAGGTTGCCAACCCGCGCAATCTCCTCCGCCAAATTCTTCGCGGACATGCGCAGCGCCCCCTGGCTCATGACGGTAAGCTGCTCCATCGCGTCGTTGGTCGCCACGGTAATTCGGTATTTCTCCCGCTCCAAATGCACCAGACGCTCGATATACGCATCTGCGGTTTCATCCGTGCGGGTGTACACAACCTCGATTCCCGGCGCAGCGCCCGCCTTTGCCATGGAGCGGGTTCTGCCGTCGTAAAACTCCTTTTTCCCTGAATTGTCCCTGATCCGGTAAGCATCAAACACGACGACGACGCGGCAGCCCTCAAAACCCTGATAGTTGCACAGAATGTCCTTGAGCCGGTCCCGCGCGGAATCAATGTTAATGCGGGAGAGTTCCTTCAGCTCATTCCATGAAAAAATGATATTGTAGCCGTCCACAATCAGAAGCTTCTTGTCCGGCCCCTTGGAGGGATAGATCGGATTCCCCTTCTTGTCCAGCTTCACAGTGGGAGCCTTTGGTTTCTGCTGCTTCGTGCTCCACTTTTTGCGCGCAGCGTTCTCCATGTCCTCGCGGCTCATCCCGAACTCTCTGGCATAGACATCCGCCAGCTCCTTGTCCAGCTCGATGGAGCTCATGGAAACCACTGATTTTTCCCAGCTCTGCCTGCGCCGCACGCCGGAGAGAAGATCGGCTTCCTCTGCGCCAATGGCCGCGTCTGTCCGATAACTCCTTCCCTCATTCGCCTCATAGTCTCCGGGGATATACACCCTCTCCAAATGCATGTACCTGTCCACTTCATCCCACGGAACTACAAAGCCCGCACCGTGGGCGCAGAAGACAGAGCCTGTAGGATTCGCGGTATCCCTTTCGCTGTCATAGGCCTTTTCGGCAATGACCTCCTCGCTGTTGTGGCAGACATCATAGCCGGACAGCTCCAGCGTCAGATGCCCCAGCCCCTTGGTGTAGGCGTGAACCTCCGTCATGTAATCCTGCATCGTCGCAGCCGGCGCCGTGCCGCGCAGAATCGCCATATCCCCCTGCTGCCCCGACACAAACTCGGGCGTATCAAAGGTTCCGAAGCGCTGCCTGACATCAGTCATTGCACGTCCGAGAGCCTCCTGCGGCACCTCCAGCGCGAAGGCATACCACGGCTCCAGCAGCACGCACTCTGTGGACTTTAACCCCTGCCGGATGGCGCGGTACGTTGCCTGCCGAAAGTCTCCGCCCTCCGTGTGCTTCATGTGCGCCCGCCCGGTCAGTATCGTGATCTTTACATCCGTGAGCGGCGCGCCCGTCAGAACGCCGGGGTGCTCCCGCTCCTCCACGTGCGTCGCAATCAGGCGCTGCCAGTTCAGGTCCAGCACATCCTCGCTGCAGACGCTCTCCACCTGCACGCCGCTGCCCGGCTCACCCGGCGCAATCAGAAGATGTACCTCCGCATAGTGCCGCAGGGGCTCAAAGTGTCCAATGCCCTCCACCGGTTTTGCGACGGTCTCCTTGTAGACAATGTTTCCCTGGTCAAACACGACCGTCACGCCGAAGCGCTCCCAGATCAAGCGGGTGAGCACTTCGATCTGCACCTGCCCCATCATCTGCGCGCAGATTTCCTGCAATTCCTCATTCCACAGTATGTGAAGCTGGGGGTCTTCCTCCTCCAGCTCGCGCAGCTTTAACATCATCTCCACCGGACTCACATCCGCCGGAAGATTGATCCGATAGTTTAGTACCGGCGCGAGCACCGGTGCCTGTGTATCCTGCTGAACACCGAGCCCCTGCCCCGGATACGTGGAGGTGAAACCGGTCACGGCGCAGACTTCTCCCGCCTGCACCTCGTCCACCACCTCGTACTTATCCCCGGAGTACAGCCGGATCTGATCCGCCTTCTCCTCCGTGCCGTCACAGCTTACCCGATCCTTCACATGCAGCGTGCCGCCGGTCACCTTCAGGTAGGTCAGGCGCACATTCCTCACATCCCTGCCGATCTTGTAGACCCGCGCCGCAAACTCCTGCGAATAGTCCTTCTTGACGGTATAGCGGTCAAGCCCGTCCAACAGCTCCCGCACGCCGTCGAGCTTGAGCGCCGAGCCGAAAAAACAGGGAAACACACGCCTCTGCGCAATTGCACGGCGGACATGCTCAGGAGCAATCGTCTGCGTCTCCATGTACTCCTCCAAAAGCTCCTCCCCGCACACGGCAAGATTCTCGTACCACAGAGGCGCCTCCTCTCCGTCCGCCCCCACGGCGTCCGGCATCCCCGCAAAGTCCACACAGCCGTCCGCCAGCTCACTCTGCAAAGCTTTTTGCAGGCGTTCCCGGTCCGCTCCGGCAAGATCCATCTTGTTGATAAATAAAAAAGTCGGCACCTCATAGTGCCGCAACAGCCTCCACAGCGTGCGGGTATGCCCCTGCACCCCGTCCGTGCCGCTGATGACAAGAACGGCGCAGTCCAGCACCTGAAGGGCGCGCTCCATCTCCGAAGAAAAATCCACGTGTCCCGGCGTGTCCAGCAGCGTGACCATCCGGTCTCCCAGCTTAAACCTCGCCTGCTTGGAGAAAATCGTGATCCCGCGCTCCCGCTCCTGCGCGTCCGTGTCCAGATAAGCATCCTGATGATCCACCCGCCCGAGACTGCGAATCTGCCCGGTCAGGTACAGAATGGCCTCGGACAGTGTGGTCTTTCCCGCATCCACATGCGCTACAATGCCGATCACCATAGGCTACACCGTCGTGTTCACGCCGTTGATCGTGGCGTGCTCGTCCTCCGCCATTGGAATCACAAGACATTTCTGCCCGTCGATCACCCGCGAGCGAATCTGGGACGCTTTCTCCGGCTTGACATGCAGCACCACATCGTATGTCCTCGTCTCCGCAATATACTGGTCAATCTCCTCCTGTTTCTCCGCGAGCTGCGTCGTGCGCTCCCGCAGTTCATCCTCCTTTTGGTTTAGCTGCAGGGTCAAATCTCCCACCTGATCCTCCAGCGCAAGCTTCTCCGCCCTCAGCTCATTCTGAACCAGCGCCTTGGCATCAATCAGGTGTCCCACAGCCGGAGGCTCATCGCCAAACGCCTCATCCACGTATTTTTCGATTCTTGCCGCCTTCTCTTCGGAGATATGGCTCTCCTCCAGAAGCTTGTCCACAACCGTCTTATCGAGCAGGAATACCTCCTCCTCGTCATGCGTCTCCCCATACTCGTCCATCATGTCGCTGAGATTCTGCTGCATGTCAAGCAAAACCTCCTCTGTATGCTCATCCTCCGCGCCCAGAACATTGCGGACAATGGAGTGAAACGCCATCTTCTGCTCCGTCGCCGTGCGCTTGGCGCCGCACCCCAGGCCGTTAGCCATAAACTCCGAGTGCGGCTCCTTGGTATTCTTTGTGTAAAAGAGCGTAGAGTGAATGTCCGCGCTGCGGTCCGTGAATGCCGGAAACAGAAACGCCGTGTCCACCGCGCCCACAATCCAGTCCCGGATGCGCGGTCCAATGCGCTGCTCCTCCTCCAGATAGCCCAATCCCGGCTTGGAGAGATCCACCGGACAGATTGCGCAGATCAGATACTCGTACACCTCCTCCGACTCATCCAGCTTATTGTTGTCGCTGGTTTTCGTCATCACATCGTAGACGTCGTGAAACAGCAGGATCAGATAATTGCCCGCATGGTCATAGGTATCAATCACCAGGTCATAGTATGCGTCCAGCAGAGCCTCGTCCTTCAACCCGGTGGCTCTGAGCGCCATAAGAATCTGCTGGCGGCCGCCCGGCTCCTCCTCCTCAACCGGAAACTGCAGCTCAAGAAGGTTGTTTCCCACCGTACCGGATAATGCCTTGTTGGCAATCTCCAGATACTTGTAGAACTCCTCATCCTCCAGATTCAGAAATGTACTCCCGATCTTGCACACCTTATTGTGATTGCCGTCTACATAACAACCGACCACGCGAGTGAACGTGGCCGCCTCTTTTTTAAACCTTCTCTTGATCTCCGCAACTTCTTTTTTGTTCATGGTCTATCTTCCTTATATCCTCATTCCCGCACAATTACCAGCACAGCACCTCGTGCCCGTTCTCTGTGACAAGCACCATGATTTCCCACTGGGCAGAAGGCATTCCGTCCTCCGTGTACACCTCCCAGTCGTTTTCGTCATCCACGTAAATTTCCACCTTGCCCATATTGACCATCGGCTCGATGGTGAAAATCATTCCGGGCGCCATGACCATCTGCGTGCCGCGGACGCTGTTGTAGCCGACCCACGGCTCCTCATGAAACTGTAAGCCCACTCCGTGGCCGCCAATCTCACGCACAACCGTGTAGCCGTTTGCAAAGGCGTGATCGTGCACGGCCTGACCCATATCGCCGAGAAAGCCCCACGGCTTCACCTCCGCAAGTCCTTTCTCCACACACTCCTTTGTCACCTCCACGAGGCGCTTTTTCTCAGGGCCGACATCCCCGATGCAGAACATGCGCGAGGAGTCGGAAAAATATCCGTTCAAAATCGTGGAGCAGTCCACGTTGACGATATCTCCCTCCCGCAGAAAGCGTTCCTCCAAAGGAAATCCGTGGCACACCTGATCGTTGACCGATGTACACACGCTGTAGGGATAGCCCTCATAGTTCAATGGGGCCGGGATTCCGCCCATATCCGTCGTCATCTCATAGACGATTTTATCGATCTCGGAAAGCTTCATGCCCTCGCAGATCTTCGCCTGAATCTCATCCAGCACCGCAATGTTGATCTTGGCACTCTCCTTAATCTTTTCGACCTGCTCGGGCGTTTTAATCAGATTCCGCGACGGCACCACATGTCCGTTCGCCGCCAGAATGGTCAGTTTATCATCGAATGCTGCGTGGCAGGTCTTGTACTTTTTCGTGCTGCCGCACCAGCAGGGCTCATTTCGCCCCGGCTTAGGGATCGGCTGCCCTGCATGCGCCTTCCGGGGAGCTCCTGCCCACTTTGCCCCGCCTCTGTTTCCACTGTCTGCTCTCATCATCCTGTCCCTCTTATTATGTATTGGCTCCGCAAAGCACCCGTCCGATTAAGAATCGTCACGGTTCTCCCGCCGCTCATGTCTCAGCGTCACATTCCCGAAGGGAACGCGCCTCCACAGCTCTTTGCGTACCTTATATTTCTGAGCAGAAAGCAGCTCTTTGTATGCTGCCTGTTCAATATCGTAATCCCCCTCGTCTGCTCCGGTGATCTGTTCATAAATACTCTGATACTTTTCCGCGAGGGCGACCCTCCTCATGCTCTCAAAGATATCGTCTTTTGTCACCCCAAGTCTTTCGACCTTTTCATCCTCCACAAGATCCTGCCAGAAATTCGTCTGCTCAAAGAGCAGCTTGGCCTCCTCCTCGTCAGCCAGCGTCACTCCGTCCTCATCCGCCATATCCGAGAAAATCACATCATGGATCGCCATCTGCATGGCGGCGTTGCGCGCCTGCACACGAATAAATACCTTGTCAATCTGGACATTCCAATACCGCGAGGTATCCCCCGGATCATAGATGAGCGCCTGCTTCTGCACCAGCGCCTCCTCATAGGCCACGTAAAACGCGAGCTTGCGGAGTGTCAACTCCTCCCCGTTCACCACGGCCGCCACCTTATCCAGAGAGGATGCATAGTCCAGCTTACCCCGGCCTCCCGCCGTCGTCTCCCGATACACAACAAAAATGACGACAATACAAGCCAGCGCAACGGTAATCAAAAACTTTCTCTTTATCCGAGCGTCCATCTGCAATCTCCTACAGCAGTCTGCGAATCGCCGTAATCGTATGGCAGTTTACGGAGCGGTTTCTTGTGATTCCCGCCCTAGTTGACTGCGCTTCCACAATCAGCCCGTTGCCGATATAGATTGCCACATGTCCCGGATACACCACGACATCCCCGGGCTTGATGTTCTCGTAAGCGACCGGCTGTCCAACCGTCTTAAACGATTGGGAATAGCGCGGCGTGCTAATGCCGAAATGCTGGTAGATCAGATGTACAAAACCGGAACAGTCACAGCCGTTGGTCAGGCTGTTGCCGCCCCACCGATAGGGATTTCCCACAAACTGCAGCGCGTAGTTCACCAGCTCTGTGTTTGACACATTTGTTGCAAACGCCGGATTATAGCTTGGGTCCTTCAAATACGCGGCGCTTCCAAGCCCGCTCGCCCCGGTGCCGCCGCCCTCATACTGAGCCGCTGCCGCCCTTGCCGCTGCCGCCTCGCGCTCCCGTATGATGCGCTCCTGATCTATGATTGTCTGCCGGTACTTTTCCACCGCCTTCTGTGCGTTGGCCAGCTGGGTTGCATACTCTGCCTTCTTTTTGTTGAGGGCCGCAATCAGCGTCTCCAGCTTGTCCTGCTGCCGCTCATAATCCTCCTGCATGGCAAGCAGATTGTCCATCTCCATGGCAAGCTGGCGCCCCCAGTCCTCCACCATCTGCACCGCAATCTGGTAGTTTTCCATCAGCTCCCGGTCAGACTCGTACAGGTCCTTGACGTATTCCGCCCGGTTGAGCATCTCGCCGATGCCGTCCGACTCAAAAATCGCTGTCAACAGCGAGTTTCCGATGCTGTTCTCATACATGTACTGAATGCGCAGCTTCATCGCCTCGTACTGCTCGGCCTCTGTCTCCTGCGCCTGAATCAGCTCTTCCGCAGCCCGCTCTACCGCCGCCTGCTTGTCCACGATATCCTGGCTCAGCTGATCCATTTTTTTGACCAGCGCATCCATATCTGCGGCGGCCTTCTTGATATCCGCCTCCACCTCCTGCTGGTTGTTCTTGATATCCTCAATCTGCTGGCTGGCATGCTCCATATCGTCCTTCGCCTTATCGCGAATCTCCTCCGGCGAGCGGGCGTATGGCACATCCGCCTCTGCCGCCAGCGCTGCCGCCAATGCCGCAATCAGAAAAATCGAACATAACCGCTTGTATATTCTATATCTATGTGTATGCATATAATTACCTCCCATCCTTAGTCCTTTCTCTATTTTATCACATTTCAGAGCTTTTTCTACTGTTTTTACGCATTTTATCCGAAAATTTATTGTTAAAACGCCATTTTTCAAAAAAGAGCCGCCCTGCCAGAAGGCAGAACGGCTCTCAAAATTACTTATCCAACACATTTCACAATCAAAATCTTATCTCCGGCTTTGAGCTTCGGGCTTTTCAGCCCGTTCGTCTCAACAATCTCCTGCTCGGTTGTGTGATATCGCTTGGCAATATCCCAGAGCTGTTCATCCTCCTGCGCAATGTAGCCGATCAGCCCCGGCTGGCGCTCCAGCAGCTCCTCGTCCTGCCCCTCCGCCTGGACATCCACAATTTTTTCAAACTTCTCCTCGGTCAGCACAAGCGTCGAGAGACTGACGGAGGCTTTGACCTCATATCGGTCATTGTCCAGAAGATTTACCTGCAGCTGGTCGATGCCCGGCTCCATCTCATAACAGACTTTTTGCCCGTTTGCCACAAGTCCCGGAATATCGATGATCTGGGAGAAGGGCACTTGGGCGGATGTGTGGCTGAGCGGACATCCGTCGTCCGCTGTCGTGTACAGGATATGTAAGAGCAGCAGCCCCTCCACCGACAGCCCGTTATCTACCGGCTCCACACTGTCCACCTGAATGCACCCCTCCACGCTGGAGAGCTGCAAAATTTTCTCCTGCCCCTCATCGATGGACAGCTGTTCGGACAGCCGCAGCTTCGCCACATTTTTCATCAACAGCGAGAACGCGCTCATCCTCTGCCTCTGTATGTTCAGCTTTTTCTTCAGCGCATATGCATCCGTCAGCACGGATACCTTTGCCTCGTTCCACACCTTCTGATCCACCTCAAAGGTCATATCCAGCGACAGCGTGCGCGGTTCCCCATCGTAGTCATTGATCGCCTCAAGCACAATCTCCGCCGGAGAGATGCAGCTCCAGCACAGCGACTGCTCCTCCTGCGCCGCGCACTCCATCGTGCCCGAAAACGGAACCATGGTCTCAAACCAGACCAGTTGGCCGTCCTCCGCAGCGTAGAGAAGGGCGATATGCGCCTCTCCGTTGAGCTGTACCCGTCCCTTGCCGGGAACCGTCTCGCGGTTGCGGATATCCACGTTGTGATAGATCATCCGGCTGACATTCGGGTTGGATCCCGGAAGATTAATCTCATTGTGCGTGCGGATAATGTCATGATCCAGAGCCGCAAGGAGCAGCATTTCCTTCTCCTCCTGCCGCTGCTGCACATCCGCCTCTCCCAGTATCGCGCCGACAATCGCCTCCTCGCTCTGCCGCTCTGCGGTCGCCGTGATCTCCACCAGCGCGCGGATGGCAAGCTTGCGTGAATTGATCGCGGAGATTGCAAGGTCCGTAAGCTGCCCCACAAGTCTCACATGGTCAGTCTCCTCCACGCCCTCCATGGCAATTTTCTCCCCGAAATCCACGGTTCCTTCCAGACTTTCCAGCTTCCCCTCCTGGTCGTCACTCCGGTACAAAACAACAAACCGCAGCTTTCCGGTCACCCACACCGTCTGATTCGTGATCTTTGTCTCCTCAAAGCTCACGGTTCCCCTGGCATGTATGATTTTGACCACATCCGGCTTATTGTCCTTCACGATACAGTCGTCATCCAAAGTGATCTGGGTAAATGCTCTGCATGTTAAGGTATTCTGTTTCAGTATCTGCTTTTCTAATTCCACAAAAAATCCCTCACTTTGCTATCGGTATAAAAATACTTATGCAAAGTCAGGGATTTTTATTCCATATTTCGTCCAACTTCCGCAATTAGCAGAGTTTCATCCGGATGTCCTTTGTGATGATATCCGTATAGCTGAAAGAAAGCAACTGAGGAGGATTCTCCTGGCGCTCATCGTCAATCAGCACGGTGAACACGCTCGGATAGGTCTTTTGGATCACACCCTCCTGAATATCCACTTTGTTTCGTCCGCGATCCAGCTGGATCATAACACGGCTTCCGCACTGTCTCTTAACGGATGCACGAACCTTCCCGATTAATGACTGTTCCATATTGCCCTCCTCTATTTTGCGTCGTAGATTCTAGATATATACAACATCTAGTATCTTGAGTATAACAGAGGATCAATCTGTTGACAATAGTACAAAAGTACCTATTGGCAAATTTTACTCAAAAACCACCTGCTCCTCTCTCAATTCCGTCTTCAAAACCAGATAGGGATAACTGGGCGCCGTGCTCACCTGTTCCCCCGGTGACGGCCCGGTGAGCAGGGTTGAGACACAGATTGCGTTTTCCGCCAGATAGCAGGCCTTCACCTGAATGCTGTAACCGCCGGTCTCCTGTTCCCCGTAGCCTCTTGCAATGTACAAAAACTCATTGTCGCTGTATGTCAGTGTAAATTCAGCCTCCTTTTTCGCCTCAATCTGTGACGCCAGCGTCTCCGGCAAATCTGCCGGACGTACCACTGTGTACTCCAAATCCGCGATTTTCTCCCTTCCCTGCCGTATCACGCAGCCCGTAAGCAGCGAGCCGACGGCCAGAACCAGCAGGATCATGGCCATGTATCTGCAGTGCTTGACTGTTTTCATAGCATTCTCCAAATAAGTCTTATGCTATCCTACGCGCACTTTGTTGATTTTATTCTGGATTTTGGTATAATAACAAAAGGATCATTTTAAGGAGAATATTATGAGAACAATTGCAGTTGTAGTGTATGTATTCTTTTTTCTCGTGCTCGGTCTCCCCGTGCTGGCTGTGGACTGGGTTATCCGAAAATTCAACCCAAGGGTCTCTGAAATCTGCCAGCTTCGGATTGTACAGTGGGGATTTCGCTGTGTCTGTTTCCTGTCCGGAGTCCGCCTCACAGTGATCGGGGAGGAAAATGTCCCAAAAGATCAGGCAGTTCTCTATATCGGCAATCACCGCAGCTTTTTTGACATTGTCATCACCTATGCCCGCTGCCCCCGGCCCACCGGCTATATCTCAAAGGACGGTGTGGATAAGGTGCCGATCTTAGGGCTTGTCATGCGCCGGCTCCACTGCCTGTTTTTGGATCGGAACGACCCCAAGCAGGGGCTGAAGGTCATCCTTACCGCCGTCGAAAAGGTAAAGTCCGGCATCTCCATCTGCGTGTTTCCTGAGGGCTCAAGAAATAAGGACAGCTCGGATCCTCTGAGCCTGCTCCCCTTCAAGGAGGGAACCTTCAAGATTGCTCAAAAGACCGGCTGCCCGATCATCCCTATGGCATTAATTGGCACTGCGGATATCTTTGAAAACCAGTTCCCATGGATCAAACGCGCAAAGGTCACGCTGATCTACGGAACCCCCATCCTCCCAGGCACATTGGAGAAGGAGGATCAGAAGCACCTTGGCGCATACTGTCAGGGTGTCATCCACAAGATGCTTTCCGAACACATTCACACAGCCCCCTGATCTCAGGCGGGCTGTGCCTCAAAGAGGGACTCAAACTCCTCCCTCGTAATCTTTTCTTTTTCTAAAAGGAGCTGCGCACAGCGCTCCAGCACATCCCGGTGCTCTCCGATCAGCCGCTTCGCTTCCTCGTAAGCGCGGTCGATGATGCGCTTGACCTCTGCGTCAATCGCGGTCGCCACACCCTCGCTGTAGCCTCTGGCGTGAGCCAGATCCCGCCCGATGAACACTTCATCATCGTCATCCTTGTAGCAGATCAAACCGATATTCTCCGACATGCCGTAGCGTGTCACCATATCCCGCGCAAGCCCGGTCGCCTGCTTGATGTCCTGAGAAGCGCCGGTCGTAATGTCATCGAAAACCAGCTCCTCCGCCACACGGCCGCCCAGATCCACCACAATCTCCTGCAGCATCCGGCCCTTGGAATTGAACATTTCATCCCGCTCCGGAAGGGGCATGGTGTACCCCGCCGCACCGGTTCCGGTGGGAATGATGGATATCGTGTGAACCGGTCCCACATCCGGCAGCACATGGAAGAGAATCGCATGCCCCGCCTCATGGAAAGCTGTGATCCGCTTTTCTTTCTCGGAAATGATACGGCTCCTCTTCTCAGCGCCGATTCCGACCTTGATAAACGCTCTCTGGATATCGGGCTGGGTAATGAACGCGCGTCCCTCCCGCGCAGTGAGAATCGCCGCCTCGTTCAGCAGGTTCTCCAGATCCGCACCGGTAAACCCGGCGGTGGTCTGCGCCACCTGCTTAAGATCCACATCCTCTCCGATGGGCTTGTTCTTCGCGTGCACGTTTAGAATTTCCTCGCGGCCCCTCACATCCGGCCTTCCCACCACAATCTTGCGGTCAAAGCGTCCCGGACGCATAATGGCGGGGTCTAAGATATCCACGCGGTTGGTCGCCGCCATCACAATGATTCCCTCGTTGACGCCGAATCCGTCCATCTCCACGAGCATCTGGTTTAAGGTCTGCTCCCTCTCATCGTGGCCGCCGCCCATACCGGTTCCCCTGCGCCTTGCGACCGCGTCAATCTCATCGATAAATACAATGCAGGGCGCGTTCCTCTTTGCATCCTCAAACAGATCGCGGACGCGCGATGCTCCCACTCCGACAAACATCTCCACGAAATCGGATCCGGAAATGCTGAAAAACGGCACTCTTGCCTCTCCCGCCACCGCCTTCGCCAGAAGCGTCTTGCCGGTTCCGGGAGGTCCTACCAACAGCAGTCCCTTCGGGATGCGAGCCCCGAGCTTTGTGTATTTTCCGGGCTCCTTCAGGAAGTCTACGACCTCCTCCAACTCCTCCTTCTCCTCCTTGAGACCCGCCACATTGTCAAAACGCGTGGTGTTCTCCGCCTCGGTGGCAAGCCTTGCGCGGTTCTTCCCGAAATTCATCATCTTGCCGCCGCTGTTGTTTGCCGCCGCGTTGTTGTTTAATATGACAAACAGAATAAAGAGCGCGCCGAATATGAGCAGGTACGGAAGCAGCGTCATAAGCCAGCTCTCACGCTGGACATCAATCAGCGCATAGTCCGAATAACCGTTCTTCTCCATAAGTGTCTGGATTTCGTTCACATCCGATATATAGAGCGACTGCTGGCTGCCGTTTTTGAGCGTCACCTTGAGGCTTCCGGTGGGAATCTCGCGGTTTTGCATCACGGTGACCGACGTGACGTTGCCGTTCCTCAAATCCTCCACAAATCTTGACTTTGTGTAACCGCTCGCCGCGTTGTTTCCGCTGAGCCAGTACCAGATCAACACGATAATGAGAATCAGCGCGACATAGACGCCAAATCCCCGAAAATTGCCACGATGGTTTGTATTCACTGCATTTTCTCCTTAATTTATTCTTCTTCGTCCTCAATAAACCCGATATACGGGAGGTTCCGGTATCTCTGATCATAATCCAGCCCGTAGCCCACCACAAATTTATCGGGTATCCTGAAGCCGGTAAAATCCACATGGATGCCCTCGACCGTGCGCCGGGCCGGCTTATCCAAAAGCGCGCACAGCGTAAGAGTTTTCGGGTTCCGGTGCGAAAAGAGTGTCATGAGCCGGCTTAGCGTGTTGCCGGAGTCAATGATATCCTCCACGACAATCACATTTTCACCCTCGATCGAATGCTCCAGATCCTTCTTCACATTCACCACCCCGCCGGAATGGGTACTGGCACCGTAGCTGGAGACTGACATAAAATCAATGGTCATCGGAAGCTCGATGCGCTTGGCAAGCTCCGTTGTAAAGAAGATCGAGCCCTTCAAAATACACACCAGATACACGGACTCCCCGCGAAACCGCTCGGTGATCTCCGCCCCAATCTCCGCAATTCTTTTGTTCAGCTGCTCCTCAGTCAGATAGACGGATATCTTATGTTTTCTCCTGTAATCCATAGCCTTTCTCTCCTCGGTACGAGACTTCCAGCACACGCCTTGTGCGGTCCGTCACCATCCCGCTTACGCCCATGCGCCCTCCGATCAGCCAGAGCACCTCCGCCCCCTGCGTGAGCAGAAGAATTTCATCCCTGCGCCGAGCCGGAATTTTTTCATCGACGAAGTAATTGCTGAGTTTTTTGCGGTGTCCGTCCCAATCCAGCACAAAAAAATCCCCTCTTTTTCGTCCTCGCACAGAAAATCCGCTTTTTATCATATCATAATCAAACCATTTCGTATAGATATTTGTGGAAATTTGTTCTAGTTTCCCCTCATAGAGCAACAGCCTGAGCTCCAGATTTCCCCGATCCTCCCCAAGCGGAAGGACAAGCTGCGATCCGTCCGGACGCAAATCGGCAAGCTGCCCGGCTGTCACGGCAAGCTCAGAAACCGGGGAAACACCCGCGTCGCCCGCGCACTTCCTCCGAAGACGAACGGCAGTGTACTCCCGCACAGCCTCCACATTTCCCGAAAGCTCCGCGCGGCGCCCGGACTGCCGCTCCAAAAGCGCAAGAACCTCTCCGATATGAACAGCCCCGATGTCTCTGCGCGCTCCCGCGATTTCCCCGACCGCACGGTGTACGACGCGCTCCCGCAGCGCCGGCGGCAGCGCCAAAAGGCACTCCGCATCCAAGAGCAGTTCGTCCCCATCATGGCGCACCGCATGCCGATACGCCTCGTCCGTCTCCTGCTCCATGTATGCCCGCAGATTCACAAGCTGCGCAGCAGTCCTGTTCATGTGGGCCACTGCCTGCGGATTCACCCGCGCAAGAAGCGGCATCACCTCATGCCTGATGTAATTCCGGGTGTATTGTGTTTCAAAATTTGTCGCGTCCGTGCGATAGCTCTGCCCGCGCTCCGCCAGAAAGGACTCCACCATTGACCGGCTCACTGCAAGAAGCGGGCGGATATATCGGACGGCATCCTCCCGGACCGGCAGCATTCCGCACAGTCCGTCCAGCCCTGTCCCGCGCACAAGGGCCATCAGCATGGTCTCCGCATTGTCCTCCATCTGATGCGCCAGCGCGACACTGCACCGGCTCCCCCGCCGCCCTGCCTCCCCGGCAAACACCTCATATCTCAGCAGCCTCGCCGCCTCCTCCGTTCCGACGGAGTGCTCCTTCGCATACTGCAGGACATCCACATGGTGCACGGCAAGCGGAACCTGAAGCCTTTCGCAGAGCTGCCGTACAAAGTCCGCATCGCGCTCGCTCTCTGCCCCGCGGATTCCATGCTCCACATGCACCGCCTCCAGAGAAAAATCCATGCATTGCGCAAGCTCCGCCAGCACCAGAAGCAGACATACGGAATCCGCGCCGCCGGACACTCCCGCAAGCACAATGTCCTTCGGCCCCGCCATATTCCACTGCTCCATATACCGCCGCACCTGCTCAACCATACGTTCCTTACCGCTCCTGCTCCCAGAGGCCGGTCACAATCACCGTCATATCATCCGGCACATGCCCTCCGGTAAAGAGCATGACGCGCTGCAGGATTGCTTCCGCCATAGCTCCCGCATTCTCTGTCCGCACCTCATTGATGATATCCTCCAGCTTTTCCTCCGGATTTTTCACATGTAAATATTCTAACACACCATCTGTCACCATTACAAGAAAATCTCCGTTTTTCATGTAAGTCTCCAGCGGTGCCGGCGCGCTCTCCGACGGATCCGCCCCCGCCGGAAGGGAGGCGCAGCTTATGCACTCGGTCTCATCCCTCCTGCGCAGAAACGATGCCGCCGCGCCAATCTTTGTGAGATCCAGCTTTCCGGAATAGAGGTCGATGGCCGCCAGATCCATCGTGGAGAAGGAATTGTCCTCCCCCTGCATGACCATGGCGGAATTCATCATTCGTATTGCGGTGTCCTTGGGAAAGCCTGCCTCCATGAATTTTTCCATCAGATCGACCACCAGCCCGCTCTCCTTGCTGGCCACACTTCCGGAGCCCATACCGTCCGAAAGGCAGATATTATATTGTCCGCTCTCCAGCGTATAGAGCGCAAAGCTATCCCCGCTCACAACCGCACCGTCCTGCTTTTCCGATGCCACACCCGAAATCGCGTAATAGCGCGTGTCCTCATAGACCGTCAGCGGCACCGCCTCCTTCGTCAGGATGCTCCGCGATCCCCGCTCAAGACGCAGGCGCATTCCGCAGGCCTTTTCCAGCGCGCGCACATAATTCCGGCTCGGAATCCCCCCGCCCCACTTGCTGGCGACCTCCGCTACAATCATCATATGGCGGTTTTCATCCTCATATATGTGCACATGATCGGTGATAAGCCCCCTCTCTCCGGCCTCGAACCCGATTCTGGCTAAAACCATACGGTTCGACGCATCCAGACACTTTCGTTTTTTTGTCCAGTCCTGCAGCAGGTCCGACATTGCGTCCAGCTGGTCCGCAATCATGCGCCGATTGTTCTGCAGTCTCTGATACCACGCTTCATTCAGCTCCATGCGGGAGAACGCCCAGATTGCCTCCTCGACCATGCCCGAGTAGCGCGGACACTCCTGCATATAGCGTTTCTCAATGATCTCCTCCTTGGGGCTGTGGTTCACCACTGCCTGCAGCATCCTGCGAATCTGGTCCGAGAGATTACTGCTCGGCTGCGCCCAGCACAGGGCACTGCCGTCGCAGGCCGCACAGAGCTTTCCGGTAATCTCCCGCTCCAGAGCACTCACACTCTCATGCCCGGACATCCGGGGTTTGGGCCCCATCGCAGCAAAGGCCACCGCCAGCTCGTCCACTGCCTCCACAAAAGCGCTCACGCGCCCGTTCTCATAAATCCTCTGCTGTGCGCTCTCCCCCTCTTCGTCGCGCCGGATCTGCGCCAGATTCCTTGCGAGCTCCGTCGTCATCTGCAGCACATAATAGAACAGCACGGTCAGGCCGAACACCTCTGCGCCCTCACTCACACTTAAGATCAGTTCGTTCCGGTCCATCGTCGTGAGCGCCATGCCGGAACAGTTCATCACTGCCACCGAAAGCCCGGCAATCACGCCCGCCATCCAGCAGCTGCACCTTCGGTTCGCCCACAGATAAAACCGTATGCCAATTCCCACTACCAGAAATATGAACAGATATTTTATGGTCGCACCCACCGGCATACACAACGCCATTCCCACGAACAATCCTATGTATAAAAGCGGACTCCTTTTCTTCTGCAGACAGCAGGATGCGTAAAACGCGGGCACAAGCGGATAATACCCCAGCACGCACACAAGACTGCACATCGCTCCCAGCACACAGTACACAACTCTTCCGATTACTTCCAACCAGTTTCTTTTCGCATTCATATCTTGCCTCCCTATCATATTTCCCCCAACCGGCGTCAGGGGTGAGTATCAAGGATTATAGGTTGGATTTCTCAAAATACTTGTCAAAACTGCGCACGGATAAAAAAAACTTTTCGCCAAAACCTCCTTCCACTGCGATTCGAGGAAGTTAAAAAAAGAACCCGCCTGCGCGGGTCCTTTACCTCATATTTATCCTTATTCTCTCTGTTCCTTAAAGATGATCTCGTTGTCCTTGTCCTTCGTAAGGCCGAGCTTGCTCCTTGCTACGGATTCAATATACTCGGTAGAGTCTATCGTCCTCCCCAGCTCATCCAGCTGAGAGCTGCGCAGCATTTCGTCCTCCGACTCCTGCAAAAGCTCCCGCTCTCTCTCGGCATATTCCCTGTCCTTTTGCTTTAAGCGGAAAATCTGCACTGACATCACTGCGGCGAAGGCGATTACAATCAGCGAGATGCTCACCACGCCCGAACTGCGGCGTCCGTTCCTTTTTACACTCATAGCCCATCCTCTTTGTGTTTCTTTAACCTTACCAGCTTTATTGTAACGGTTTTTCGAAGCTTTTTCAATCCCTTTTTTAAACGAAGAATTAAAATGCTGATATGGCTGATCAGGGGACGCCCCAGAATCAGATAGTAGGCAAGCGCCCCAATCCCCATCGCAAGGATGAAATAAAATCGGATAATTCCGCTGTTAACCTTGCATACCCGCAGGAAAAACCACAGCGCCGCCGCGACGACATATACCAGATCCTCCGCCGAAATCCAGAGAATACCGTGCGGTATGAGACGCCTTAAAATTCGTATCAGGTCATACAGCGCGAACATGCACGCTCCCATGAGAAGCCCTTCGCGCAGCATCGCAAGTTCCGCCGGTATTGCAGAGAACAGTTCCACTACTTAAACAGCTTTCCGAGCATATTTCCTTTTTTTCCGAAGGCGGAAACCTCCGAGTAGGCGAGGGTGTCAATCTGTCCGTCAATTTCCACCTCACCCTTTTCCAGATTAAGCTGGTTCACATGAAGGTCCTTCCCCTTAATGTGGAGCATCCCCAGATCCGTCTCCAACAGAATCTCCGCCATATCGAAGGACAGCACATCCAACACCCCTGTAAAATTTGCGGTCTTGCGATTGTTCATCGTGACCTTGTGCTGTTTGGTGATTGTCTTCTCTTCCATCATGCATCGCCCTCCACATGTAATGCCTGGTCATGTACTCTATACACTTAATGTATGAGCTTCGGGCGCATTTTAGAACTCTCAGATATACTTAAAGAGGTCCTTTGCCTCCTCCTTTTTTGTCGTATCCTGCAGATCCAGAACACATACCTTGACAGATTTCTGCCCAAACAGAATTTCAATTTCATCCCCAACCTTGACTGTGGTGGATGCTTTCGCCTGTTTGCCGTTCACCAGCACGCGCCCTGCGTCGCACGCCTCATTGGCAACCGTCCTGCGCTTGATCAGGCGGGACACTTTCAAAAATTTATCCAGTCTCATATCTTTTTACTCCTTGAAAAAAGGAGCGCCAAAGCGCTCCTTAGGAATGAACGGATTCAATTAGTTAATGGCATCCTTCAGGGCCTTGCCAGCCTTGAACTTCGGTGCCTTAGAAGCCGGAATCTTGATCTCCTTCTTGGTCTGCGGGTTTCTTCCAACTCTTGCAGCTCTCTTGGAAACCTCGAAGGTTCCGAATCCTACCATCTGGATCTTCTCACCCTTCTTCAACTCTTCGGTCACAACATCAGTAAATGCCTTCACAGCTGCCTCTGCATCCTTCTTGGAAATGGCTGCCTTCTCAGCAACAGCTGCAACTAATTCTGCCTTGTTCATGTCTAAATTCCTCCTATTGGTTATCAATATTCTATAACTTGAGTCCTTCTCTCAAATTACTTACAAATCTATTTATACTTGTTTTTTTTAGGTTTGTCAAGGAAAAAAGCTATATTTGGGAACTTTTTGGCAGTCAAAAACAACCAAAATTTCATTTTAAAAACCGTCATTTTGCCCCTAGTCATGCTCACATCGAAGTCCATGTCAGCAAATCCCGCAAGGTATTCAGATCATTCTGGTTCTGCTGCGACTTGATCAGATCCTGAATCGCTTTCGTCAGCTTGTCGCTCGCCGATTCGGATTCGCTGCTTTCGGATGTGGAAATCGTTGGTTTCTTCTCCTCTTCCTTTTTCAGCTCGATCACAAGCGTGGCCTCCTTGGAATTCACATGCAGAGTCCGCCTCCACACATCGTAGCCGCTGGCGACAACCCCCAGAGAGTGTTCCCCGTATGTGATCGGCAGCGGTCCCGAGTGATCCATCTCTTTCCCGTCGAGAATCAGAACCGCATCCTCCACGTCAATGAGGAAGCGAATCAGACCAACCTTCGGCCCCTCGCCCTTGATCTCGTCAAGGTCCACCGTGGTGGTCTCTCCGCGGTTGATTGTGACATCCCGGCTGCCGCCCCATCCCTTGTTTGCAACGACAAGCTTGTAGGTGCCCTCCTCCACAGACATCTGCATGTCCGATGTAACCTCCGCAAAAATTTTGCTGCCGAGCTGGAGGAAGCTCCCCTCAAACAGCTCCGTATTTTCCAGCGCAAGCATCCCCTGCCCGGTCGTGACATTCACCGACAGGATCTGCTTGTCCCGCCCAACCACACGAATTGTATCCCCCTGGGCGAGATCTGTCATGGACACCAGCTTGTCCCCGGAAAACACATAGGTGCTGTCGTCATACTTGTAACGGCTGCCCGCGATCTCCAGCACATTCCGGTTCTCCTCAACCGAAAAGCGCGTAATGCCGTCGTAGGTCCAGACCGAGTCACTCACCTGCGCCTCGCGCAGAATTCCCTCGCTGTCCACATTCCCAAGACTGATCACAGAACCCTCTGTAAAATTCATCACGGTCGTCCGCCCGCCGTACTTGTCATGAAAGCGCGTGCGCGTCCCGTAATAGTAGCGGTACTCCATGCCGTTGGCATAACGGTACAGGCGCATGCTCTCCTCAATCTGGTCAATCGCAACTACCAGATACAGATCCTCATCCGCCGAATCCGGCTCCTCCTGTGAGCCGCTCTCCGTCTCCTCACTCGCGTTCGTGTTTAATGAACCGTGAAAATAAGGCGTATTGTCCGCCCTGCCGCTCTCGCCTGCGCACCCGGTCAAACCCGCGGCAAACAGAAGGAGCACCGTTATATATGTAATTACCCGATAAAAATGTCGTCTCTTCATACCCTATAGTATACAGGATTTTCAGACGATTGAAAACAACTTTTCTAAAAAAATACTCCGCGCACTCTCCTGAGCGATGACCTTATCCAATTTTTCCACATCCCTTCCGGCGAGAACCTTGTGGGAATTGGCGTAGTGGTTCGCGATCTTCCAGAATTTTTCCGGGAAAAGCAGCATCAGGTAGAGGTGGTTTAAGTCCTCCTTCTCAAGCGCTCTCTCCTCACGGTATTCTCCGATCAGGCGCATGCCCAGCTCGCGGTTCCAGTTGTTTTTTTCCAGCAGCTTCCGCAGGAAATTGGCCAGATCCGCCACTGCAGGATTCCGACACATGTTTTCAAAGTGAATCATCCGAAAGCCCTCCGGCGTGCGCACGACATTGTGCTGATTCACGTCCCCGTGGCAGAGGATCATCTTCACGCCCTGCTGCTCTCCCAGAAACACCAGCGCGCGCCCTGCATCCGCGATAAAATGAGGATACTGCTCATGGAATTTGCTCTCAAACGCATTTTTGCTTTTTCGCCCTTTGATGTAATTTTTCAGTTTCAGGAGCTCCCGGTAGTGGCGCTCATATGTCTGCTTGATATCGTTGTGGCCTGTCGCCATAAAATCCGGTATGGAAAAGCTGCACTTCTCAATTGTCACATGAAACCTCGCCAGCTGACGGACGGATTTGACCATGTCCCCCTCCCTTGCGGTCGAGCATTCACTCCCCGCAACGTAGGTTTTGAGCCAGTAGCGCGTTCCCGAATCATCCTCGGCCAGCACCTCCCCGTCCCCGGTGCAGGTAATCTGCTCCACCGGATATCCTTCCTCATTCAGGCGCTGCAGCACTTCCATCAAAAAACGCGCCCGCTCCTTCGAGCCGCGGAAGGGAACCAGAAGTTTGACACCCTGATCCGTGTCACAGATGTATGCGCCTCTTCCCTTTGTAATCTGATTGATCTTTAAGTCATATTGCTCCAATATTGCTTCCGGCTGATTATACAAAGAACCCCTCCCATATATACAAAGTCAAAGGCTGCCCAAGGGCAAAGCCTATGTCTAATCATATGGAAGGGGTGATGAAATTATGTGCAAGAGTCAGCAACTTTTCCTTTGTGTTGAGCGCAGGCTCGTCCAGAACACGCTCAAGCAGCTCGTCCAGCGCCGCCCCGATCCGCGGTCCCGGCTCTATGCCAAGCGCAATCAGATCCTTTCCGTTGACCGCAAGATCCTGCTTTCTTAAGCACTGCCGATCCTCCAGAAACCGTGTGTACATTTTGGCAAGTGCCTCCACATACTCCAGTTTTTCCTGTCTGTGATAAGTGCTCTGCGCCAGAGTGTCCGCCCGCTTGACCGCAAGCAGATCCGGAATCCGCTCCTGTCCCACCCGGCTCACAAAGCGGCGCAGAATGTGCTCCTGAAGCGGAGGCCGCTCGTCATGAAAGCGGACGAGCGCACACACCCTCGCCGTCGTGTCGTTGTCAAATTTAAGCCTCCTCAAAATTTGCCGTGCCATGTCCGCGCCAAGCTCCGGGTGCCCGTAGAAATGCTGACTTCCGTTCTCGTCCTCCGAGGTGCACGCAGGCTTTGCCACATCATGCAGAAGCATTGTAAGACGCAGGACCTTGTCCTTTGACACCTCCTGCAGCGCGCGCAGGGTGTGCTCCCCAACGCTGCAGCAGTGATGCTTATTGTTCTGCGGCGCCTTCATCATGCAGTCGAACTCCGGCAGAAAGACCGCAGTCAGCCCCAGCTCCCACGCCTGTCTCAATTCCTCCGGGTGATCCGATGTCAGAATTTTCAACAGCTCCGTCTGAATGCGCTCCGCGCTGACCTTCTCCAGCGTCCCCGAGAGCTCCCGAATTGCCTGCGCCGTCCGCTCCTCAATCGCAAAGCCCAGCTGCGCCGCAAAGCGCACCGCCCGCAGCATGCGCAGCGCATCCTCCGAAAAGCGCTCGCGGGCGTCGCCCACACAGCGGATGATTCCGCGTGCGAGATCCGCCTCCCCCTCAAAGGCATCGACCAATCCGCGCTCGTCATTGTAGGCCATGGCATTGATGGTAAAGTCGCGCCGCCTTAAATCCTCTAGCAGATTGTCGGTAAACGTGACCTCGTTCGGATGACGGCCGTCCGCGTACTCTCCGTCAATCCGGTAGGTCGTCACCTCATAGCCCACATGGTTCTGCATCACCGTGACCGTACCGTGCACAATACCTGTGTCAATTGTGTGGGGAAATAAAGACTTCACCACCTCCGGCGTCGCAGAGGTGGTGATATCCCAGTCCTGGGGCTCGCGCCCAAGCAGCGCGTCCCGCACGCAGCCTCCCACAGCGTAAGCATCATACCCCGCCGTTTGAAGACTGCGAATGATTTGATTGACCGATTTCGGTAACTTCATTTTCATTCCTATCAGTATGCCTTCCCCCAGTACACCAGCTTGTGTGCCGGTCTGCCGCAGCAGACACATTTGTCGGAAATCTGCTCTTTGTCGTGGAACGGCAGGCAGCGGCTGGTCACAGCCAGCTCCTCCTTGATCCTGTCCTCGCACGCCTGATCCCCGCACCACATTCCGCGGATAAAGCCCGGCTTTGTCTCCGCAGTCTCCTTGAACTCCTCATAGTCATGCGCGTCCCAGATATGGGCATCCCGATGCGCCTTTGCCCGCTCAAACATCTCCTTCTGCATCTGCTCTAACAGCACGGGAATGCGCTCCTCGACCTCCTCCAAAGACACCGTGATTTTCTCCCTTGTGTCCCGGCGGACCACCACACACTGATTCTCCTCGATATCCTTCGGCCCCAGCTCTATGCGAAGCGGAATTCCGCGCATCTCCTGCTCCGCGAACTTCCAGCCCGGGCTCTTGTCCGTGACATCTATGTTCACACGGCACACTTTTTTCAGTCTCTCCTGCAGCTCCTGCGCCTTTTCCGTCACGCCCTCCTTGTGCATCTGGATCGGGATAACCATCACCTGCAGGGGTGCCACCTTCGGCGGCAGCACCAGCCCGGAATCATCCCCGTGCACCATAATGATTGCGCCGATCATGCGGGTCGTCATGCCCCACGAGGTCTGATGGACATGGCGCAGCTGATTGTCTTTATCCGCGTACTGGATACCGAACGCCTTTGCAAAGCCGTCTCCGAAATTATGGCTTGTCCCGGACTGCAGCGCCTTGCCGTCGTGCATCAGCGCCTCGATGGTGTAGGTCGCCTCCGCGCCCGCAAATTTCTCCTTCTCGGTCTTCTGCCCGCGAACCACCGGAACCGCCAGAAACTCCTCACAGAAATCCGCATACACATTCAGCATCTGCACGGTGCGCGCCTCCGCCTCCTCCGCGGTGGCGTGCGCGGTGTGGCCCTCCTGCCACAGAAACTCGCGCGAGCGCAAAAACGGGCGCGTCTCCTTCTCCCAGCGCACAACCGAGCACCACTGGTTGTACACCTTCGGCAGGTCACGGTAGGAATGGATCTCATTCTTATAGAAATCACAGAACAGCGTCTCTGAGGTCGGACGAACGCAGAGCTTCTCCTGCAGCGGTGCCATGCCGCCCTGTGTGACCCAAGCCACCTCCGGCGCAAAGCCCTCCACGTGATCCTTCTCCATCTGCAGCAGGCTCTCCGGAATGAACATCGGCAGATACACATTCTGCACGCCGGTCTCCTTGAACCGCCGGTCCAGTTCACTCTGAATATTTTCCCAGATGGCATATCCCGCCGGCTTGATCACCATGCATCCCTTCACGGATGTGTAGTCGGTGAGCTCCGCCTTCTTCACCACATCGGTATACCACTGCGCAAAATCCTCCTCCATGGAGGTGATCGCCTCTACAAGCTTTTTCTCCTTCGCCATGTTCTGCCTCCTTTTACAACGCGATTATCCGTAATTGTATGCCAATCCGAAAGGGTTGTCAAGGCGGAGAAGCGAATCTCTTCTTTAATACATGGCATTCAGCCAGCAAATATAGGCTGTCGGGCAGTGCGCGTGGACAAATTTATATTGGAACGTCTCATCCCCATTCAACCTGCTCAAAATAGCATAAGCCAGTATCTGCAGCATCTGGTAGGCGTCCTGCTCCAATCCCGCCGTGAAAAGAAGCGTATCCAGAAGCGCCTGCTTCTCTTCGGCGGTAAAGCCCCCATAGCTCTGACCCGTTTTCTTCTTAAACGCCTTTTCCATCGCGGCTTTTGTGTCCGCCGTCAGAGTTTTGTCGATTCCGAATCTCCCGTAATTCCATTTTTCAGGTGCAACCTCCGTCACAATATCTCCCGGATTCAGGTAATTGAATATGTTTTCATAGCCGATGCTTGTGGATGTCACAGCCACCCGGGGAGTGCCAAATGTATATGCATACACATGCTCCCGCCCATATTGATCGGTCAGCCGCTTCGCCAGCAGATTCCCCACGGCCGCCCCGCGGCTGTGCCCCGTCACCCAAAACCGGATGTCTCCTTTGACCGGATGCTTGCGCAGGTAACTGTTTAGCTTTTTATTCAGCTCCTGCTCCGCATTCGAAAAACCGCTGTGAACGTCTCCCGCACCGAGATTAAAATTGCTGATCCATTCATAATCCGATCCGGTCCCTCTGATGAGAACCGCAACAATCGCATCCTCCCCGACCGTTTTCATTCCCATTGCAAACGAAACATGGTCATTGTCCTCCTCCGTCACCTCGGCTTTTATGTACTTCACGTTTGAAAATCCGCAGTCTGTCAATAGCTTTTTCGCATATTTTCCCTTATATGCCGTCGCCGAGGCCAGCATGGAAAGCCGGGCCAATCCTCCCTGCTCATACTCTCCCGGCTCATAGGCCGCACTCTCTGTATAGTAAAAATATTCGTCATCATAAACTGCCTTTGCCTTCAGCACCTTTCCCTGGAATCCGTCATCCTCATATTTTCCCGTCACGGTCAGCCTCACCCGGCCGGAGGCTCCAAGGGTCGGCTCCGGCGTCGATCCATCCGCATATACTGCGGCTTTCCTCTGCGCGAAAGCAGTCAGCATGACGCAGGCAATGATCAGAAAACAAAAATATGTCCTTTTCTTCATACTTCACCTCATGTTTCCCTATACAATATACTGATATGCTCAAAGCATTCACAATAAACCGAATCGCTACCCAGATTTAATTGTAACAACAAATCAGACCATTTGCAATCTAAGGCTTTTTGGAAATTCGCAAAAATATATTTTTCTATTTCATCGGTTTTGTAGTAAAATAAAGCTGCTGAAAAAAACAGAAATTAAAAAGAGGTTACTTATGAAGAACTTCAGACGCGGGATCAAGGCCGGATTCCCCATTGGGCTCGGCTATTTGTCCGTCTCCTTTACCTTTGGAATCATGGCGGTGTCCGCCGGGCTGACCTGGTGGCAGGCCACGCTGGTCTCCATGTGTACCGTCACCTCGGCGGGGCAGTTTGCGGGATTGCAGGTGATGCTTGTGCCGGGACAGTATCTGCAGATGCTCATCGCCCAGATTACCATCAATATCCGCTACTCCTTCATGTCAATCTCCGTCTCTCAGAAGGCCGATGCAAAATTACGCGGGATTTGGCGCTGGCTGCTCGGCTTTATGATGACGGACGAGATTTTCGCCGTGGCAAGCCAGGAGGAGACTGTAGGCCGGGCATTTTTTGCCGGTCTCTCCGTGCTGCCTTATCTGGGCTGGTCGCTTGGCACGCTTGTCGGCGCGCTCCTGGGAAATGTGCTGCCCGCGAGGCTGATGAGCGCGCTTGGCATCGCAATCTACGGAATGTTTGTCGCCATCGTGGTGCCGGAGATGAAAAAATCACGCCCGGTGGTGTTCGTCGTCCTCTTTGCCGTGCTGTGCAGCTGCGCGTTCTACTACATACCGGCTCTTGCCCGGATATCCGGCGGAATCACAATCACCGTCTGCGCGGTGGCGGCGGCTGCTGCCGGAGCAATTCTGTTTCCAATTGAGATAAAAGAGGGAGAATCATCGAAATGAATCACACACAATTTTTCCTGTACCTGCTGGTTCTGTCCGGCTCCACCTACTTAATCCGGGTGATCCCCTTTGTGGCGATCAAAGAAAAGATCCACAACCGGTTCATCCAGTCCTTCCTGTACTATATCCCTTACGCCGTGCTGGCCGCCATGACGATCCCGGCGATCTTTTACGCCACCGCCCATCCGCTCTCGGCCATTGCAGGGCTGCTCGCCGCAGTGCTCCTCTCCCTCCGCGGCAAGGGACTCACCGTCGTCGCCGCGTTTGCCTGCGCCGCCGTGTTCGTGACGGAGCTTTTGATGTCCGTCTTATAGGTTAAGCATACCGGCAAAAACCGGATTTTCGGGTTGAACAGAAAAGTCCATTTCCTCCCCGGAGGACGGATGCGCAAAGGTGAGACGATAGGCGCAGAGCGCAAGTCCGGTTCCCGGCTCCCCCGGCACGCCGTATTTCATATCGCCCAGCAAAGGCCAGCCGTGGTGCGCCATCTGCACGCGGATCTGATGATGACGTCCCGTGTGCAGCCGGATGTCAAAGCACACCTTCTCCCCCTGCCGCCCGATCACGCGGCAGTCCAGCTCTGCCCTCTTTGCCTGTGGAGTCCCCTCCGGAACGACAGACGAGAGATTTGTCTTTTTGTCCGCCAGCAGAAAATCCGTCAAACGCAGGCTCTCATGGTCCGCGCATTCGCACCTTTCCCCTGCCGCGCCTGCACCCTCTTTCCGGCCTGCCGCAGCCACCGCGCAGTAATGCTTGCCGATCCCATGGCTCTGCACCTGTCCGGACAGCTCCGCTGCAGCCTCCGGCGTCTTTGCAAACACCAGAAGTCCCTCCACCGGCTGATCCAATCGATGCACCATGCCCACATAGGGCGGCTCACCCTTGCCTGCGCGGTAATTTTTCAGGAGGCTCACCATGTCCTGCTGCCCCACCCGTTTCGTCTCCGTGGCAATCCCTGCCGGCTTATGGCAGACAATCAGGTCACCGTCCTCATAAATAATGTTCAGGTTCATGTCCAAGCTCTCTTTCGTCCCCTACAGTATCCCAAAACATGCACAAAGCGCCAGCTCCAGCACCAGAAAAATGAGGCTTGAAGCCGTGAAATACCCAATATATTTCCCCCGCTTCACGCCCTCCTCCTTTGCAAGATACTTGAAGCTGATCAGGCTTGCCATAGACGCAATCAACGTGCCCAGCCCTCCGAGATTCACCCCGATAATCAATTTCTCATAATTCTCTGTAAACCCGGACAGCAGCAGCGCCGCCGGGACATTGCTCATGACCTGGCTGGACACAATCGCCGTGAGAACCTCATGCCCATCCATCACGCGGCTTAAGAAACTGCGAAACGCCTCCAGCTGTCCGAGATTCCCGATAAACACGAAAAATCCCACAAAGGTTCCAAGCAGCGCATAATCCACCTGTGCAAGCGCTCCCCGGTCCACAATCAAAAACACGACAAGCACCGCAATAAATACCGCCGCACAGGGCAGAAGCCTCGCCACCACCAGCAGACAGAGGACAAACAGAATCATATACAACGCCAGCTTCCCGGGCTTTTCAATGCGAGAGACCTCAGGCATTGCAGTGTTCTTCTCCTGTTTGGACTCCTCTTTCCCGCGTGATCTGCGCGCAATCATACCGCACCATATGAGAATCAGCACAAGCGCCGCCCCTCCGTAAGGGAGCGTCAGCCTAAGGAATGCTCCCACGCTGATTCCCGCCCTTCCGTACAGGTACAGATTCTGCGGATTGCCGACCGGCGTGAGCATACTTCCGAGATTTGCGGCGATCGTCTGCATCGCCACCACCGGAATCAGCAGCCGAATGCCCCCACTCCGCCGCAGCACAATGATTGCAAGCGGGACAAAGGTGACAAGCGCCACATCGTTTGTGATCACCATTCCAAAGAAAAAGCACAAAAGCACCAGCAGCATGATGATCTGCCACTCGCGCTTCGCCTTGGCCAACAGCTTGCCCGCCAGCCAGTCAAAGACACCAATCCGGCTCATGCCTGCCACCACTGCCATCAGGCAGAACAGGAGCGCCAGCGTCCGAAAATCAATATAATCTATGTAATCGCGGCTCGGATGCACCCACAGCATCGACAGCAGCGCAAGCAACACCGCAATACACAGCACCGTCTCCCTCTTTAAATAGGATATCATTCGTTTTTTCATCCCGCACCTCCTGCCCCTCACTCCTCCTCCAACCGACAGAAAGTAAAAAAGACAGCCTTGCATGCTGCCTTTTTTAGGAGAAGGTATTTTTACTATGGGGTATAGTAAAAATTATATAATGTATTGGGGGGTTTTTACAGTCATTATAATAGCATGAACGTCCAATAAAGTGTGCATAAACTTCACAAAAATTAAAAAAAGTTTTTATGCACAATGACCATGGCAAAAATTCCCTTCTCGCAAAATAGGACAAAAACTGCACAACCAAGCCCCCAAAATCCTCATTTTGTTTGAAATGCCCCTCTATCGCATGGATTCGGCAATCACGCGCTCCACATTCTTATATGCCAGTTTTTCCAGAAAATCATCGCTGTGCCCCCTGCGGTGCAGTTCGTCAAACAAGCGCCCCATGGCGGTACAGTCGGCAATCTCAAAGCTTCCCCCTATTCCGTCGAAATCCGTGCCGATGGCCGGACAGTCCGCGCCGCCAACCCGATACATGTGATCAATGTGGTCACAGAGGGCCGCCACGGTCGTATAGCGATCCCCCGCATCCGCGTTCACAAAGGACGGCTCCCAGTTGAGCCCCGCCACACCGCCGTGCTCCGCCAGCACACGAATCATATCATCCGTCAGGTTGCGCGTGGCGGGACAGAGCGCGCGGCAGTTGGAGTGCGACGCGACAAACGGCTTTTTGCAGCAGTCCGCCACATCATAAAAGCCGCCGTCCGAAAGGTGGGACACATCCACAATCATTCCAAGGCCGTTCATGTACTGCACCGCCTCCTTTCCGAATGCCGTAAGCCCCCGCGCCATCTGCTCCGGATCGGCGGAATGCTGATATCCAAAACAGTTCGGATCATTCCATGTAAGCGTCAGAAGACCGACTCCCATCTCATGAAGGCGCTCCAGCATCTCCATTTTCCCCTGCACCAGCGCCCCGTTTTCTACCGTGAGAAAGGCCGACAGCTTTCCCGATTCGCAGTTTTTCCGATAATCCTCCAGCGAGCGCGCCGGTGCCACAAGCTCCGCATACCGCTCCATCGTATTTCGGTAAACAGCGTACATCTGCATCAGCAGCTCCTCAAGGGGCGGCATCTCCTTAAGCCCAAACCACTCCGGCTCCTCCCTCTGCGGCAGGAACATGGCAAAAAACTGTGCGCCGGCTCCCGCCTGCAGCAGCCGCTTTAAGTCCACCATGGTTCCCTGCAGCTCATAGAAGGTCTCCGCCTTTTGCGCCAGCGCCTTCTCCAGGGTATCGCAATGCATATCGATATATCTCATATCCGTCCTCCGTGGATTATTCTTGACACAGAATCCTTTTTTATAATACATTATTACATATCACCCTGACTAATACCAAGAAAGGAAACACAAGATGGAGCAGGCGGACGGAATCCGGGAAAAGCTTCCGCAGTTTCTCCCTGGTTTATTAGAAGAACAGTACGGCGCCGCACTCGCCGAGACAATCATACAGGGATTTTCGGTCCGCCGCAGGGTGACACTGCGCGCCAACACACTGAAAACCTCGATTGACGAAGTGCGCACGGCACTAAACGCCGCAGGCATCCTTTTTCGTGCCGTCCCCTGGTACCCCGACGCGCTGATTCTCGAGGATGCGGACGAGAACGCCGTCCGGGCGCTCCCCCTGTACGACGAGGGCAAAATTTACCTGCAAAGCCTCTCCTCCATGCTGCCTCCGCTGGTGCTCGAACCGAGACCGGGGGCGGATATTCTGGACATGGCAGCCGCCCCGGGCGGAAAAACCACGCAGATGGCCGCCCTCTCCAACAACAGGGCGCACATCACAGCCTGTGAAATGAATCCCATCCGCGCCAAGCGGTTACAGTACAATATCGAAAAACAGGGAGCCTCCTGCGTGTATCTCATGCAGAAGGATGCGCGCACCCTCGACGACTTTTTTGCATTTGACCAGATTCTCTTGGATGCCCCCTGCAGCGGAAGCGGAGTCCTTGATCTCCGGGACGAGCGGCTCTTAGCTTCCTTTACGCGCAAGCTGATCGACAAGTCCGTAAAAGCGCAGCGCGCGCTCTTAAAAAAAGCGATCCGCCTCCTGAAAAAAGGACAGGAGATGGTATATTCGACCTGCTCCGTCCTCGCCTGCGAGAACGAGGACATCATTGCGTCAGCGCTCTCTGGCGGGGGCGTCGAGCTTATCCCAATTGCCTCCGACCGCTGGCAGGAGCTTCCGCTGCTTCCGGTTCAACTGGAGGGAACGCTCTGCGTGGCGCCGGACGAATTGTTTGAGGGATTTTTTCTCGCAAAGCTGAGAGCCATATAAATAAGAATCAGAAGGAGATTTCGCATGTATTCATCAAGAGATTTACAAAACCAGTTAAAAAGCATTGACCACAAAAGCTACCCGGCATACAAAGGCCTCAAGGGAAGCTATCAGTTCGACACCTATCAGCTCAACATCGACCACGTGCAGGGAGACCCCTTCGCAGCGCCCTCGCATGTAAGTGTTTTTGTTCCTGACCAGCGGGCAGGCTTCCCGGACTACTGCAAAAAGGACAGCCTGACCAGACAGGCGCTGGCGGATTTTCTGACGAGGCAGTTCGAGCAGATGGTAAACCATTTCACCTTCAAAGCGAAGGGCTCCGGCAAGAGCGGATTGATTTCCGTGACCCACTGCCGGCAGGAGAAGCTGGTGCGCACGGCATGCGAGGTGGGGGACAAGGGAATCACCGCCCGCTTTTCCGTCGGCTTTCCGGCGAACGGACGCACCATCAACGCCGGGGAGCTGGAAAAGATTCTCTTCGATTATCTCCCCCAGTGCGTGGACGGCGCTTTTTACTACCGCAATCTAAACGCAGCCGCAGTAAAAGCCGCCATTGAGCTGGCGGAGGATCAGGCATACATCCGGGCTCAGCTTGCAGAACGGAATCTCGTCGCTTTTGTGGCGGATCACTCCGTGCTGCCCAGAGAGAGCGGCGTGTCCTCCAAGCCCATGAAGGGCGCCACCGAGTTCCTTTCCCCGGACTCCCTGCGGATCACAATGGAGCTGCCCCACAGGGGAAGCATCACCGGCATGGGAATCCCCAGAGGAATCACTCTGATCGTGGGCGGCGGCTACCACGGCAAATCCACGCTTTTAAACGCGCTGGAGCTGGGCGTGTATGACCACATCGCGGGAGACGGGAGGGAGTATGTCATTACGGATGCCTCGGCAATCAAAATGCGCTCGGAGGACGGACGATTTATCCGGGATGTGGACATCTCCATGTTTATTCGGGATCTGCCCAACAAGAAGGACACAAAGAGCTTCTGTACGGAGGATGCCAGCGGAAGCACCTCCCAGGCCGCCGGAATTGTGGAGGGCATGGAGGCCGGAGGCAAAGTCATCCTTCTGGACGAGGACACCAGCGCCACAAATTTCATGGTGAGAGACGCCTTTATGCAGAGAGTGGTGAGTCCGGACAAGGAACCGATTACCCCATTTTTATTGAGGGCAAGGGAGCTGTACGAACAGGCCGACATCTCCACGGTACTGGTGGCGGGAAGCTCCGGCGCATTTTTCCACATTGCGGACACCGTCATCCAGATGGACAACTATGTGCCCATTGACATCACGGCAAAAGCCAAGGCTCTGTGCTCGGAATTCCCACTTTCCGAGGAAAATCCCGCACCCTTTGTGATGCCAAAAAGCCATCGTGTGATGACAAAGGACGAGAACGGAGCGGTCAGACGCAGGGATTACCGCACGGGAGCCGTGCGCGCCGATGAGCCGGAGCGGCTGAAGGTGAAGGTTATGGGAAAGGACGGTTTCTCGCTGGGGCGGCAGAATGTCGATCTGCGCTACATCGAACAGCTCATAGACAGCGAGCAGACAGCGGCGCTGGGACTGCTGCTCAAATATGCGGTGGAAAAGCTGGTGGACGGCAGGCGGACACTGCCCCAGATTGCAGAGCAGCTCGTGCATCAGTTGGAACAAAAAGGGCTCTCCTTCTTCGCCGAGGGCGGCTACATCCCCGGCGGCTA
>JAFLRQ010000070.1 GCA_022511395.1 Agathobacter sp.
ATCGAGTAAGGCAGCCCGTCGCACTCGGCGTTTTTCGCCTTGTAGGAGGTCGGGCGGTCAGCCTCCGCTCCGCCAAACTTCGGATCCTCACTGTTTAAAATCAGCTTGTAGGTCTTATTCTTCGGCACACCCACCCGGTAATCGTCTCTGGCAACCGGCGTAAAGTTGATCACGAAGAGCAGGTTATTTTTTCCGTCCTCACTCTTCCTGATAAAGCTGAAGATACTGCGCTCATTGTCATTGGCATTTACCCACTCAAAGCCCGCCCAGCTCGCATCCAGCTCATACATGCAGGGATTTTTGCGGTAAATGTGAAGCAGCTCCTTCATCCAGTCTTGAATCTTCTTGTGATTCGGGTCAGAGAGCAGATACCAGTCCAGCTCCCGCTCCTCGCTCCACTCCTGCGCCTGCGCAAACTCCTGCCCCATGAACAGAAGCTTTTTGCCGGCATGTCCCATCATGAAAGCGTAAGCCGCCATCAGGTTTTTGAACTTGTCTCCCTCAAGGCCCGGCATCTTGTTGAGCAGGGAGCATTTCAGGTGAACCACCTCATCATGGGACAGCACCAGAATATATTTCTCGCTCTCGTTGTAGCTCATGGCAAACGTCATGCGGTTATGGTTATCCTTGCGGAAGTACGGGTCCAGCTTCATGTAATCAAGGAAATCGTGCATCCAGCCCATGTTCCACTTGTAGTTGAAATTCAGGCCGTCCTCCGTAACCGGACCGGTCACCTTCGGCCACGCAGTGGACTCCTCCGCGATCATCATCACACCGTGGTTGCGTCCCTCCACCAGAGTGTTGATATGTTTAAAGAACTCAATTGCCTCAAGGTTCTTGTTGCCGCCATATTCATTCGGCACCCACTGGCCGTTCTGCTTACCGTAATCCAGATAAAGCATGGATGCCACCGCGTCCACGCGCAGCCCGTCCACATGGTAATTTTCCACCCACATGAGCGCGCTTCCGATCAGGAAATTCTTGACCTCATTTTTGCCGTAATCAAAAATCTTGGTTCCCCAGTCCGGGTGCTCCCCCTTGCGAGGATCTGCGTACTCGTAGGTCGGGGTTCCGTCAAACATGGCGAGGCCGTAGGCATCCCTCGGGAAATGCGCCGGCACCCAGTCCAGAATCACGCCGATCTTGTTCCTGTGGAACTCGTTCACCAGATAGGCGAAATCCTCCGGTGTCCCGTAGCGCGAAGTAGGCGCATAGTAACCGGTCACCTGATAACCCCAGGAGCCATCAAAGGGATACTCCGAAATTCCCATCAGCTCCACGTGGGTGTATCCCATTTCCTTCACGTATGCCACCAGAGACTTCGCCAGATCCCTGTATGTGTAAAAGCCCTCGTCCTCACGGCCGGGATGACGCATCCATGAGCCCGGATGAACTTCATAGATCGCCATTGGCTGCTTGTACATCTCCTCGCCAAACTGCTGCTCCCGAGCCTTGATCCACGCGTCGTCCGTCCACTTGAAATGCTCGATATCGGTCACGATTGACGCTGTCTCCGGCCTGAGCTGCGAGTAGTTTGCGTAGGGATCCGCCTTGTAGCAGGTGCTGCCGTCCTTTGCCACAACCAGATACTTGTACAGCGCACCGCAGTCCACGCCCGGAATAAAGAGCTCATACACGCCCATCTCTTCCGGTTCCACGCGTTTCATCTCGTGCTTCGTCTCGTTCCACCCGTTGAAATCCCCGACAACAAACACCTTGTCGGCATTGGGCGCCCAGACATCAAAACAGACTCCCTTTTTGCCCTTTTGCGTCATGACATGCGCACCCATCTTCCGGTAAATGTCATAATGTGTGGCCTGCCCGAACAGGTAACAGTCCATCTCTGTAAAATTGCTCATTTCCATCCTCCCCAAAAAACACTATTCAAAATCCTTTTCGTTCAGTACAATACAGTCGTCATCCGTGTAGCGGCTTGCGGTCAGAATGCTGAAAAACTTTTTCATGCCGCCGTGCGCCTCGCGCTCAATCGCCTCATCGACGATATCCTTCACCTCCGTAATCGTTGTGGCCTGATCGAGAGTCTGAATGCTGCTGATGCGCTTATACAGCGCCAGAACAGCCATCTCATCAATCTCGTAGCCAAGCTCCTTGGAGTAAGACTTTGCAAACGCCACTAACTGATCATTGTTAAAAATCGGAACCGTCACGGTCTCCGAGAATTTTTTCGCAAAGGTCTCATCCTGAGTCAACGCCTTCTTGATGCCCTTGGAGGTATCCTCAAGGATCACCAGCAGCCCGCTGCTGTCCTGCTCCATAAGCAGAGAGAGCGTCACAATCGTCTTTCGTTCCAGCTCGCCCGCCTGCTCGATAATCAGACAACCGCCCGCCACCTTGCGGATCAACTGGCCGACATCCTTGCTGTTCAGGGCCTCCGCATGAATCTTGCCAATCTTGTCATTGGGCCGCCCCGTCTCCTGCTGCAGAACCTTGATGATGCTGGTTGCCAGCGTTGTCTTGCCGCTGCCCTGACCGCCCTGAATGATCAGATTTCCGGAACCGGCTGTGGCTCCCTCCTGCGTCAGACGCCTCCGAACGCCGGTCAACGCCTTACACAGCTGGTCTTCCATCCCTTTGATCGGAATAAAGTAGGAAAAGATCTTCTTCTGCTCGTCCGTCAGCTCCTCGATGGCATCGGGCACCGCCTCACTGTCAGAGACATTCAGATCTGTCAGCTCCGGTATCTTGGGCATCCGGATCGTCTTCGGCCTCCACCGCTCCGCTTTGTTCTTCTCCGCCACCTTCTTTGTCAGCGCATCCTGTCTGGGTCCCTCCGTATCTTTCAAATTGTTTGGGGGCTCCTCCACAGACACTTCCGGCACAGCCTCCTCCTCGGCCGGCTCCGGCACGGATTCCTCCGCAGGCGATCCCGACACGGGCTCCTCCGCAGTCGGCTCCGGCACGGATTCCTCCGCAGGCAATTCCGACTCAGCTCCTGCCTCGGCCGGCTCCGACACAGTTTCCTCCGCAGACACTTCCGGCGCAGCCTCCTCCGCAAGCAACTCCTCCTGCAGATCCGGCTCTTCGATAACCGGAAGGGGCATCTCTTCCTCCGCAGCCGCGTTTTGGGATACCTCCTGCTCTTCCTCCGCCGCAGGGTGCTCCTGCATATATTCTTCCATCAGCAGTTCGCGCGATGTCACACCCGCGTTCAGCTTGGAGCTCACATCGTTCAGGCGGCTCATAATACCCTCCGCCTGCTGCAGGGCACGGGCCTTTGCCGACTCGAGCCTGCGCTGTTCCGCCTCCTGCAGGGCGGTCTCCGCCGCGCGTTTTGTGCGCTCCCACTCCTCGAGCACTTCCTCGATCGTGATCTGGCCGGTAATCTGCCGCTCAACCTGCTGGTGTTCATCCACCACCATATGGATCTGGCCGTCGTACTCCTCGCCCAAAAGCTCCTGAAAATTTATCTTGAGCGCGCCGTCGATCTCCTCATCCGTCTCGATGTGCAGCCCCTCTTTTGGCTCCTCCTTTTGGAGCTTGAGATAGGGAATGTCCTCCACAATCTTGTTGATATTGCCCAGAGAATCCTCAACCGCGGACTTCTCCTTCGCCGCACGGATCTCCTGCATCCCCTTCATAATTTCTTCCTGAAGGTTCACCGTGTTATACCGCTCGGTATTCACCTCAATCGAGGGGATTGCCACCGGCGCGCGGGCAAACTCACCGGCGCGCTGAAAATCATCCGCCTCAATATGCGTATAACCGTCCTTCGCCTGACGAAACTGACGGTACTTGTCCTCCTGCGACTTGGTGAGCGGCATATAAAGCATCTTCAGCTCCAGCGCCCGCTCTACATAGGGGCCGTCCCCAAACCATAAAATCAGCTCATCGCAGGCGTCAATGCACCTCTCGCTCCTGCCCGCCTTATGGTAGAGGTATGCGAGCTCATACCCCCACTCCTCCGTGTACTCCTGCTCCTTCAGCTCCTCGAGAATCGAGACAAGCTCGCTGTAAGTCGCTCCCTGCGCCTTGCGGATATCGTAGCGCAGCACATATTTCAGATTGTCATGGGGGGCAATCTCCACAAACTCATCATAGTAGTCCTGCGCCGCTTGGAAATCCCCCATCCGGATGGCCACCTCTGCCAGACGGTAGATGATTGCGCGCCCAATCGGAGAACGGTCGTAGGCCATCAGCAGCACATCACGGCTGCTCTCATAGCGCTCCGCCTTCTCGTATACCTCTCCCGCCCTCAGCAGCGCCGAGGGGTTCTTCACTTTACTCCAATTGACCGTATCCGCCAGCTCCGCCGCCTCCTCATACCGCTCCTCGGCAAAAAGGCTTTTCATCTGATCCAGCTTAAGGTTGTACTCGTATTTATCCAACTGTTCGTCACCTCATAAACATAGGTTTTATCGTATTATTTCCCCTTTTTTTCTTCGGATTCCTCCGGGTAAATCAGCGCGTGTGCCTCCTCGTCCACGCCGGAAGCCTGCAGATAATCACCGGTATCCGGCGGCAGCCCCCGCTTGCGGATTCTGGAATTGACGGATACGCGCAGAATATAGTAAATCATTGCAAAGACCGGCACTCCCAAAAGCATTCCGAAAAAGCCAAACAGGCCGCCTCCGATCAGAATGGCGAACATAACCCAGAAAGAGCTCAGCCCTGTAGAGTTGCCAAGGATCTTCGGTCCGATGATGTTGCCGTCCACCTGCTGCAGTACAAGAATAAAAATGAGAAGATACAGCGCATGCCACGGACTCTGGATCACTACCAGAATCAGCGACGGAACAGCTCCGATAAACGGGCCGAACACCGGAATGATATTGGTCACTCCGATCACCACGGCAACAAGCATGGCATCCGGGATCCTCATAATCATGCAGCCCAGATAGCAGATCACGCCAATGATCGCGGAATCGATGATTTTCCCGACAATAAATCCGCCGAAAATCTCATCCGCCTTGCGGACTCCCTTAACGATCATATTGCCCGTCTTTGGTTTAAACAATGCAAATACCAGCTTTTTGCTCTGCCCGATCAGTTCCTCCTGTATGACCATGACATACACCGCCACGATAATGCCGATGATAAAATTGAGAAAGAGTCTCAGCATGGAGATCACACTGCTTGTGACCTGCCCAATATAGCCCTGCATCCGCGGGAGCAGGGAATCCTCCGCCCACTTCTGCACATAGCCGATGATTGTCGTCAGATACTGCCCGACCACCTCCGTCACCTCAAAATGGCCGAGAATGCCGCTCTCCGTCGTATCGATGAAATTCTTCACATACTCCGACCCGTACTCCACAAGCCCTGATACGCTGGAGATGAGGGCCGGTCCGACCGCCGCGACAATCAGGGTAAGAATGGAGATCAAAAACATGATTGACACTACAATTCCAATCCCTCTGGAAAGCTTTTTTGCCCTTTTCTGTGACTTCAGCCTCGGGGATAGCCGACGGAATGCGGAGCTCTCTATCGCCTTCATAACCGGATTCAGCAGGTAAGCCAGAATCAGTCCGATGATGATGGGCTCCGCCGCCTTCATCAGTTTGCCCCAGCCGCTTGCAAATCCCTTGTACCGATAAACCAAAAAGAAAAACAGGATACAGCACGCGACCGTGAGGAACACCATCAGGCCGACCTTGAACAGCCACAGGTTCTCACTCCGCCGCATTGCATGCACGCCGTCCTGCGGACCTTCCTCCAGCTCCGGCGCCTCACAAGCCGGCTGCTCCAGAGAGATTTCTTCCGCTGCAGGTTCTATCTTTTCAACTTGTTCTTCCGACATAGCTTCTCCTATCTGCGGTAGTAGTTGATGAGACAGCCGTCCAGTATAATATCGCGCTCATCCGGCGTCAGCTCCGCCATCCGCAGTGCAAACGGCGTAATCGTCCCATCCTTTACCACATATGCATCAAACTCTGTCTTTCCGTCCGCAACTGCCGCGCGGATCTTCGGCAAAAACAGATAGTCCAGATTCTCAAACGGCAGGTCGCCCTCATCGATGAGGAAGGGCAGCATGCCCCAGTTAATCAGATTTGAGCGGTAGCGCTTGGTGGCGTATTCATTGGCAATGTTCGCCCAGCCGCCGAGCACCTTCTGGCAGGACGCCGCCTGCTCGCGCGCGGAGCCGTCCCCCGGCTTCACCGCAAAAATTGTACTTCCAAAACCGATGTTGGCGCGGCTTACGCCCTCGAAATGCGCCTTGATCGTATCCATCACGCCGTGCACCTCCGGCACCACTTCGCCGGGGCAGGAGTCCTCCTCCACAGCCTTCTGTGCTTTCTGAATCTCCTTTGCGCGCCCCACGTACTCCGGATCCTTCCGGGAGAGCGTGAACTCCGCCAAGCCCAGCGGATTCGAGCGGTAGGAGGAAGTCTCCCCGGAGGGGATCAGCTCGTCCGTCGTCGTGACCGGATCATGGATCACCGACACAACCTTGAGCACCAGATTCTCCGGCAGCGCGCTCATTTTCGGCCAGTCCTTGATGTTCGGGCCAAACCGGATTTCCACATCCGGATCCGCGACACCCTTGCTGTCAAACACACGGTTTTCGTAAATCCTGCCGTCAAAGAAATACTTGGGTTTCGTATAGTTGATGTCCATATCCGTCGCCGCGGTCAGACAGCCCTTGTTCGCCGCAGTCGCCGCAATTGAGCGGGCATCCATGAGCGCCACGGATGAAATCTGTCCGTTCTGCACCTTCGAGCCCTCACGGTTCGGAAAGTTTCTTGTGGAGTGGCGGATAGAAAACGCATTGTTCGCCGGGGTATCCCCCGCGCCGAAACACGGACCGCAGAACGCCGTCTTGACAATCGCGCCGGTGGCAAGAAGGTTCGCCACCGCGCCGTTTTTCACCAGCTCCATATAGATGGGCGTAGATGCCGGATAGACGCTCAGCGTAAACTCGTCCGCGCCGATGGAGGCTCCTTTTAAGATATCCGCCGCATCGCAGATGTTCTCAAAACCGCCGCCCGCACAGCCCGCGATAATTCCCTGATCCACATAGAATTTTCCGCCCTTTACCTTGCTCTTGAAATCAGGCTTTACCTTGCCGTCAAAGCTGACCTCTGCACGCTTTTCGCAGTCGTCCAAAATATCCATGAGGTTCGCGTTCACTTCCTCGATGGTGTAGGCGTTGCTCGGGTGGAACGGCATTGCAATCATCGGCTTTATGGCGCTAAGATCAATCTCAATCCACCGATCATAAAATGCCGTCTCGCCGGGATTCAACTCTTTGTAGCTGCCCGCTCTTCCGTGAATTTCGTAGAACTCCTTCACCTTGTCGTCTGTTCTCCAGATGGAGGAGAGGCAAGTGGTCTCAGTCGTCATGACGTCTACGCCGATTCTAAAATCCACGCTCAGATTCGACACGCCGGGTCCCACAAACTCCATCACACTGTTTTTCACAAATCCATTCTCAAACACCGCCCCGATGATGGCGAGCGCCAGATCCTGCGGGCCCACTCCCTTCGCCGGAGTTCCTGTCAGATACACGCCGACTACGCCCGGCATATCAATGTCATAGGTCTTATTTAAAAGCTGCTTGACCAGCTCCGGCCCGCCCTCGCCGACCGCCATCGTTCCCAGCGCGCCGTAGCGGGTGTGGGAGTCGGAGCCCAGAATCATTTTTCCGCAGTCCGCAAGCACCTCCCTTGCAAACTGATGGATGACCGCCTGATGCGGCGGGACATAAACACCGCCGTAGCGCTTGGCGCAGGTAAGCCCAAACACATGGTCATCCTCATTGATGGTTCCGCCCACCGCGCACAGACTGTTGTGGCAATTCGTCAGGACATAGGGGATCGGAAATTTCTCAAGCCCGGATGCCCGGGCAGTCTGAATAATTCCCACAAACGTAATATCGTGGGAGGTCAGCTTGTCAAACTTAATCTTAAGCTTGTCCATGCTGCCGGACGTATTGTGCTCCTTTAAAATATTGTAGGCAATCGTCTGCTGCTTTGCCTCCTCCGGCGTGACCGTCTTCCCGGTCTTCGCCGCAACTGCCTCGGATGCCTCCGGGGAGTTGATCACCACTTCGCTGCCCCGGAGCAGATATGCTCCTTCTTCGTATAATTTCATCTCAGTTCTCCTTCATAAATCTCTATACAATTATAGCCTGTGAGGGCTTTGAAATCAAGAAATTTCGTCCTATTCCCCGGAATCCTCGTTTCCGGGAACGCTCATCCCAAGCCGCTCCAAAAATGCCTGATTGATTTTGATCTCTGTCTGCCGGTTTGCATAGATCGAGGGCTCCTTCGGCGCTGTTTTCCCCTCTTCCTGCGCCTTTTTGTTCTTTTCCTTCTCGCGCTCCCGGTTCCGCTCCTCGATCATTTTCAGATACTTCTCCGAATCCACCAGATCCTGCAGCTGGCCCTTCAGCTCGGTCTGATTGGTCCGGATGCGATGCTCCTCCGTCTTAAGATGATCCTCCATGTCGGTGTAGATTTTCAGGACGGAAGTGCGCGCCCGGCTCATAATCTCCTGAATCCCATTCAGCGCGTCATCCATATACAGAACCGAAGCCGCATAGATATCCTCCGCCTTGCGGCTGGCATCCCAGATAATCTGATCCGCCTGTTTCTGAAACTCCCGCTCCGCTTTATCTCTGCTGGTCGTCGTCAGCTCATAGTCATCCATGATCTGGTACACGCAGGCATTCAGCTCCTCCAGCAGGTTGAGCATCTGCTGTTTGTCAACAATCACCTTGCCGGAGTCCCTTCCATACGGCTCACTTTTTGAGAGCAGCACGTGCAGGCTCCGCAGTACATTCTCAGTATTACTCTGTGCACTCATTTTTTCCTCACATCTTTGGCGCTTTTATTTGGTTCCTCTGCCATTATACATATAAAAAATACTATTGACAAGAACCGTAGTTAACATTTAAGGTAAGAAAAAAGGAGGATATTATGAGAATTGGAGCCCAAGTTTACACAATACGTGATTTTTGTAAAAATCTTGACGATTTTTCCGAATCCATGAAACGGATTGCCGACATCGGCTATCAATATGTCCAGATCTCCGGCACCTGCGATTATGAGCCGGAATGGCTGAAGGCAGAGCTGGAAAAAAATGGCCTTGCCTGCGTCATTACTCACATCCCTGCAGACCGGCTTCTGTCCGATCCGGCGGGCGTGGCACACGACCACGATATCTTCGGCTGTAAATATGTGGGTTTGGGTTGGAATGCCTGTCAGCTCGACAAGGGCGACACACCGGATGCCTTTTACGACAAATACATTGCTATGGCGCATGTACTCAAAGAGCGCGGCAAGTACTTTATGTACCACAACCATGATCAGGAGTTTCAGAAATATAATGGGAAACCGGTATTGGAACAGTTGGCGGAAATGTTTGCGCCGGATGAGATGGGTTTTACGCTGGACACCTACTGGATCACCGCAGGCGGCGGCGACCCGGCATGGTGGATCGAGCGCCTGAGCGGACGTGTGCCCTGCATCCACCTGAAGGATTTCGCTTATGGAAGGAAAATGGCCGTGATTGGCGAAGGCAACATCAATTTTGACCGCGTTTTCGAGCAAGCCGAGGCAGCCGGAACCGAATACATGCTTGTCGAGCAGGATGACTGCAACGGCGAAGACCCCTTCGCCTGTCTGGCACGAAGCTATCAATACCTGAAAGCGAGGGGCTTTGAATAAAAAACGCGATTACGCGCATCCCACCGAGGCAAGAAGCTGGAGAAATGAAGAATTCCAGTAGATCGTGACCTCGTTGGTGGAATAGCTCCCGTTCATATCGAGCAGGCATTTTGCGGGGGCGGGAGCGCTTTTCCCGGAAAACAGCTCCTTGATGGTCTCATCGGCAAACCAGCGGCAGGGTCCCCCGGAGAGCATGCCGGGCATTGCCTTTCCCTGAGCGACGGAGGGCCTGTGATGCGGATGACGGATGGAATAAGTCCCACAGCCGCTGACAAAGCAAAGCCCCATGGAATTGCGTCCCAGAAGGTAGTGAAGCTGCGCCTCTGCGGCGTCTAAGTATCTGCGCTCTCCGGTAAGCTTCCATGCGTCATAAAGATGAAGGCCGTTGTTGGACACCAACAGGTTGCTGCCCCAGACATACTGTTTTTCTGTCAGGGCTGTGCCGTAGCCATCCGACTCGGCAATCTGCAAAATCCGATCCGCAAGGTCAATCATCGACTGCCTGATCGCTCTTTGCAGCGCCTCATCCACGGGGCGCTCAGTGCTGAGATATGCAAGATTCCCATAGCTGCCCATATCGCTCCAGCCATATCCGTGATAGATTTTTTCCCGCGCAAGCTCCTCAAAGTCCTTGCGGTACATCTCGTCCCCAAAGGCTTTGTACAATTCCGCCGCCGCCCAGTACCGCTCATCCGTATCACAGGAATCGCCGTATTCGCCGGTGGTAATGCCATCGGGATTCTTAAAGCCGCCGGGAATATCCATCTTTTTCATCGCTTCATAGGCCTTTTGGGAAGCCGCTTCCAGTCTGCGTGCATAAGCCTCGTCAAAGCCCTTGTAAAAGCGCACCGCCATCGCGCAGACCGCCGCAAAGTCAGCCGTTGCGGTGACAGAGACCGGGCTTAACACCAGCTCATCCTTTTCGTCCTCCGGCATGATAAACCCGCAGAAGTTCGGGCAGCTCACCTTATGGTAAAGGGCACCGTCCTCCCGCTGCAGCTTCAGCATCCAGTCCAATTCATATTTCAGCTCTTCCAGGTAATCCGACGGATCGCCGGGACGCGCCGCAAAATCGGCTGCTGACGGAGTCAGGCTTGCAGCAGCAAAACCGATATTCTCCGGACTCCTGTAACGGCCGCACAGAGCTTCCCCGCGCTCCAGCGCATACAAAAGCTGTGCAACCGCCATGGCTCCGGGGCCTACATAGCGCCCGTAATCCCCCGCATCGTGCCAGCCTCCGGTCACTTCCCTCAGCTCTTCTTTCCCGTAGACGCGGGCATGCCCCGTGTGGCAGGGTTCGTGGGCATAAATCCCGGCCGCTTTCTCCGGCAGCTCGTGTCCGCAGCGCTGAAAATAGAAAAACGCCATGGAGCTTTGAAAGACCTCAAAAAGAGCATTTTCACTGATAAAAAAAGAATCCGATTCCCCCAGCCCTATCGCGTGGACAAAAAAGAGCCCGCTCTCTGTGACAGTGGAAAAATCGCCGACATAATTGGTCTCACCGGCGGAGGCATTCTCAATTCTTCTGTCCGCCGTTCCGATGTACACGCAGGTGCCGTCCACCCTGTGCACGGCGAAAGAAACCGGCTCCTCCGCGCAAAAGGTGACTTCTTTTTTCATGTGCGGCAGATAACCGCACTGATCTATAAATATCCGTTTATACATAATTTCCCCTCTTTGTTCGTCTTGCCGATTACCTCTTGCCGATACCAACGGATTGCTT
>JAFLRQ010000071.1:0-3375 GCA_022511395.1 Agathobacter sp.
TCCACAATATTATGAATCCAAATACCCTTTTTCACGAAGACAAAGCCAATGACACACTTGACTATATCGACAAGCTGGACGGCCAGATACAGCTGCACAATCGGCAGCCCCGTAAACCGGCTTAAGCAGTACGCCAGCGGGATCGCCACCGCCCAGACGAATGCACTGTCAAAAATAAAGGTAATGATCGTCTTTCCGCCGGAGCGCAGCGTAAAATACGCCGCGTTGACAAACGCCTGAATCGGCATACAGAGCGCCGTGACGCAGATCAGCTCCGTCGCCAGATTTCTCACCATATCCTGCGTGTCGTAAATTTTCGGGAACAGCGGCGATACCAGCGCCATCAGCGCCCCCACCACAATACAGAGCTCCACAGAAAATGCAATCAGCCTGGAATCGGTATCCTTCGCCTCCTCAACCCTTCCGGCGCCCAAAAGCTGCCCCACAATGATCGAGATTGCGCTTCCCATGGCAATCAACACCACGTTAAAGACATTGGAGATGGTGTTGCAGATATTGAGCGCCGCCACTACCGACAATCCCCGCAGCGAATAGCACTGTGCCAGAACCGCCATTCCGCCCGCCCACAGAAACTCGTTGATCAAAAGCGGCGTCCCCTTCACCACAATCTGCAGTGTCAACTGACGCGGAATCCTAAACCCGCGGTACAGCCCGACTGCATACGGCGCCTTTTTCTTATTCATGTGTGTCCAGAGAATCACGATCGCGCACTCCACAAACCGCGACAGGATCGTCGCAATCGCCGCGCCGCGCACGCCGAGCCTCGGACAGCCGAATTTCCCGAAAATGAGCAGGTAGTTGCCCAGCAGGTTCACCGCAACCGCCGCAATGCCGGCCATCATCGGCAGCATCGTCTCCCCGGTTTCGCGCATGGTGGACGCGTAGATCTGCACCACCGCAAACGGCAGCATTTCCAGCATAATCAGCGCCAGGTACTGCTGCCCATACTGCAGGGTCTGCGCCACATCGCCGACATCACTGCTGCCCTGCAGATAGCTCATGATCAGCTCCTCTCCAAATCCAAAGAACAGTCCGAGGGCAATTGCCACGATCACCAGGCTGATGATCCATTTAAAGCGCATCGTGTAGCGGATTCCCTCCCGGTCGCCCTTCCCGTAAAACTGGGCGGTAAAAATGCCCGCGCCGGAGATCGCCCCGAATATGCTCAGATGGAACACAAACATCAACTGATTCGTGATGGCCACGCCGGACATCTGCTCCGTCCCGATCCGCCCCACCATAATATTGTCCAAAAGATTCACAAAATTGGTGATTCCGTTCTGTATCATGATCGGAACCGCCACCAAAAGCGTCCGCCTATAAAATTCTTTATCCCCAACCAGCCATCCCAGCTTCATATGGTTTCACCTTATTTCCTACTCATTGTCCTTGTCATCGTTTTCATCCCGGATCAGTCCGATAATCCGCACCTCATAATAGATCGCGGCAAAGAGCATCAGCCCGATTCCCGCCACCGTGTACAGGCTCGGCATCGGATAGCCCGCCACATCGCAGATGCAGGGAACCATCAGGCCGCACATAAAAAGCAGCTTGACCGTCCGCACCATGCGGAGGGAATATTTGCGGATATCTCCCTTGCACGCCTCCGGACGCAGATGGTTCAGCCGTTCCGGATAGACCGTCAAAAGCGTCAGCGCCGCATAGATGAGTCCCGCCATGAGAATATTCAGCACCGGCTGATGCCACGCCGCCGGATAGAAAAAGCCGTAGAGCACCTGCAGCACAATATACACAATGCCGGCAACCACGCTCACCGCCTCCGCAAGCATGCCCGCCGGCGTCCAATCTCCCTTTCTCATCGGCGTCCCTCTCTCAATTTTTTCCACCTGTGCGGTTGCAATCCAATGACCTGTCTGCATGCCATTTATGGCAATGCAGACGGGGCGTTGGATTAGCAACCCACTCCCAAATGAGCAAAATGCGGATGCATAAGCAGACGCAGGAGCGCGTAAGCGCGGATTTTGCGAATGTGGGAGTCAAGTTGGCTGCTCCTTGGAGTAGCCAACCGCACAGGTTGAATTTATTCTTTCTCTGCCACCGTCCGAATCTCCACCCAGGCCGGATAAAAATCGCAGTTGATGGCAATATTCCAGGAATACAGATTTGACAGACTGGTTCCGTAGAACGGAATCGCCCCTCTTAAAAACACTTCATTTTTCAGGAGCTGTACCAGCATGGTGCCCAGTCCCTGCCCCCGGTACTCCGGCAGCACATCGATGCCGATCTGCCAGAACTGCCCGGTATCAGCCGAGCAGCCTGCCAGCCCGAGAATTTTTTCTCCCTCCACGGCACCCACGGCAAGCACATCCGGCCTCTCTGGATGAAACCTGTCACACAGCGCGTTGGAGAACTCTTCCCTCCCGTACAGGCTTTTAATCTCCTCCTGCTCAAACCACCGCAGGGCAACATCCGGCTTTACCTCCCGAATATGCGGCTCCGGCAAAAACATATGGTGGCTCTGCCCTAAATGTCTGCCAAACTTTTGCAGCTCGCCCTCAAGCTCCATCAGATGCGGGTGCTCAAACAGCCAGAACCCCTTTTTCCCGCCGGACCACGCCCTCAGCCACTCGTGCATCACAGAATCCGCTGAGAAGACGGCGTTGTCCCCAAGCGTGACCATCGAGAAAAAATCCTTCTCCGAAGTATAGACCCTTCTCCCCTCCCGCAGACCAGACTCAACAATCACATTTTCGCTGCGCTCGAAATCACTGACCTCACAGTTGAAATCCAGCGCCAACTGCTGCTCTAAAGCGTTAACAATTTGATCCTTCCGATGATACTTTATCATGTCAACAACCCCCTTTGCGCAGTTCTTTCACTATCATATGCAACGCCGCATCACTTGTCAAGCGGATGTGGTCGTACACCGCGATGTAATACCGTGAGTACAATGGATAATAGTTGTATTGTAAAAAAGATATGTTATAATATTAATTAAAGGGTGGACGAACTGCTTTGGGAATAAAAATGAACAGTGATACTGGCAAAATTATTATATATTTATACAATTTATTTACATTGTGCTTATGGCCGATGATAGTATTCTTAGTGGGATATTGGTCTATTGAAGCCAAGCCAACCAGAAGATTTGGCGGAGAAGGGGATATCCTATTAGCTGTTGTCACCATTTTTGTTCCGGAGGTAATACTCGGATTGAAAATGGATTTGAATAAGACCTTTGGCGGCCGGATCTTCACAATTCTATGCAGTATGGCACACGGATGGATACTTCATAAAATACTTTATTATGTTTTTGTAATGACAGAATATGCGCCCAGAACATATTATACAACACATATACTACTGGTGCTTGGAATCATTTGGACGATCGTG
>JAFLRQ010000071.1:3475-11312 GCA_022511395.1 Agathobacter sp.
ATCAGACCCTGCGGGAACATATATTGTTGTTCCCGCGGGATCAATGGCTGTTTCCTCATTCAGAGGATGAAGCGGAAGATCATTATTGGAAGATATTTACGTATGTACTGTATTTCTCAGCGTTTGCGTTTGCGTTATTGAGACGATATTTTGTAAAATGATACCCAATTTACATAGCCGCTCTTACCCTTCCTTCGCCTTCCGTCCCCACCTCAGCCAGTAGTAGGTCAGCTCAATCACACAGCAGCTCATCCAGCCCACCGGATAGCCAAAGCCGACTGCCGCCTCACTCTGCACCAGCCGCGTGATCAAAAACAGATAGGTCTGCCGGATTGCCACGAATGAAATAATCATGATGAACATCGGGCCTTTTCCGTCGCCCCGGCCTCGCAGCGATCCCGCAAGCACGTGGTTGACCGTATTTGCAATCAGAAAAAACACATTCATCCGCAGAAACAGAACGCCGTACTGCACCACATCCGGCTCCCGGTTGAACATGGCGACCGCCGGGCGCGCCACGACAAAAAGCACTGCGGCAACACATGTCGTGATACCGACGGAGATGAGGATCGACACCCTCGTTCCCCGGTCGGCGCGTTTCGCCTGGCCCGCTCCAATGTTCTGGCTGACAAAGGTCGTAGCGGATTGGCTCATGCTTGTCACCGGCAGGAACACAAACTGATCCAGCTTATTGTAGCAGCTCCAGCCCGCCATGCAGCCGGAACCAAAGCTGTTGATATAGGACTGCACAAAGACGTTGGAGAACGCCGTGATCATTGCCTGAACTCCGGAGGGCAGACCCACAGACAGTATTTTGGACAAAATCGGCCGATCCACTGTCAATTCCTTCCAGGAAAAGCGGTAAATGTCGCGCGAGCGCGAGAGCAGGGTCAAAACCGCCGCCGCGGAGATAAACTGCGAGAGGATGGTGGCCAGAGCCACACCCTCGATCCCGGCCCGAAGAACCACAACAAACAGCAGATCCAGCAGAATGTTCAAAATGCTGGATAAAATCAAAAACAGGAGCGGCTTTGCCGTGTCGCCCACCGCGCGCAGAATTCCGCTCGCCATATTGTACACAAGCAGCCCCGCAATGCCCGCAAAGTAAATTCGCAGATAGACGCCTGCCTCCCCCATGACGTCCTCCGGGGTGGACATAAAGCGCAGCATATACGGCACGGTCAAAACTCCTAAAATTGTAAACAGCACGCCGATCATAAAGGTCACCGCCATGGTGGTCTCGATGGCCTTGTGAAGGTTTTCATGGTCGTGCGCCCCGTAAAACTGGCTGATGACAACTCCGCCTCCCACCGAGACGCCGTTAAAAAACAGCACGGCAATATTCGTGATGCTCGCCGTCGAGCCTACCGCCGCCAGCGCCTCCTTCCCGACAAAGTTTCCCACCACCAGCGCGTCCACGGTGTTGTAGAGCATCTGGAACATATTTCCCAAAAGCAGCGGCACCGCAAATGTGACCAGCAGTTTCGCAATGGGGCCGGAGGTCATATCCAATGCGGAAGATTTCTTTTCCATATATAAACACCCTCGCCGATTTTAAACTGATTTTGTACATTGATTTTACTATTCCGATTCTCACATGTCAATCGAACCGCACTTTTCTCATTTTTCGTTGTAAAAATGTCCGTTTTGCGGTAGAATATGAATAGTTGTAATCCATCAGGCAATCAATGGGGGGAGGAACCATGACTTATTCTGAATTTTTCGAAAAAATCAAGGCGCGTTTTGCAGGGGCGGACGTGAGCGACATCAAGGAACATCTTGCGTACCAGTTTAACATTGAGGACAAGGATGCAGGCGGGATCTTTTATGTGGAGGTCAAGGACGGCGAGCTGCACATTGAACCCTACGAGTACTACGACCGCGACGCTATTTTTACCTGCAAGCCGGAAACGCTGGAAAAAATCATCGACGGAGCGATGGACCCGGTTCTCGCTTTTACACTGCACAAGCTGAAGGTGGACGGCAGCATCGAGAAGGCGCTGCGCCTGAAAGAGCTGATCGCGAAAAAAGGCTGAATATTTTCACAAAAAGTATAAATTATCTGCAAAATCATCCGATATACATGGTAGAAAGAAGTTCGGAAACTAAGGATGTATTTTATACCAGGGAGGGTGATCATTGCAATCTACACAAGTGGGAATGCCCTATGGGCGACTGTTATCCCGGTGTCATCAATGATGCGATTTGACAGATTTTCCGAGCAGCCGCAAAACCCAAGGAAATTGCACGCTAAGAACAATGCCTTTGCAGCAGCTCTGGCATCAGCGGAACAAGCGTTAGATCGCGAGGATCAGAAAAGTGAAGACCGCGCATGACCGGAATACAGTACAGACAACGTCTGGGCCGTTCCTCCGCAAGGAAGGACGGCCCGGCTTTTTTTGGGAGGAATTATGATAAAACATGTGATTTTATGGAAACTGAAGGAGGAGCTGACCGCAGAGGAAAAGACCTCTGTGAAGGCCGGCATCAAGGAGGGACTGGAAAATCTGGCAGGCCGCATTCCGGGACTGCTGGAAATCAAGGTATACACGGAAGGGCTGCCCAGCTCCAATGTAGATCTGATGCTGGATTCCAGCTTTGCGGACGAGGAGGCGTTAAAAGGCTACGCCGTCCACCCGGAGCATGTGGCGGTCGCAGACGGCAGGGTAAGGCCCTACACCGCAGTCCGCAGCTGCATGGACTTTGAGTGCTAAAGCTCATCGGGATTCGCAGCACCCTCTTTCTGCCCGACCGTGTGCCTCAGCAGATAGTCCATCCACTGCTTGTAGTACGCCACCTTCAAATGGATTCCGTCCGTGGAAACATTATCCGGCAGACAGCCGTCCTTCCGGTTAAACATCCGTTCCCCGGCATCGAGATAGTAAAGCCTGTTTTCTTCGGCCATCGCCTGAATCCGTTTGTTGTACCTGCGGATCTTCTTATTTCTCAGAAATTCGCTGTTGGAATTTACTTTGGCGGACACCGGAAAAATCGAGTGCACATAGATGTCGGCCTCCGGGTTGATGGATTTAATCTCGTCAATGAGCTTCTGGTATCTTTGGATAAAGATATCGTCGGACTCCCAGCCGACTTCGTTGATTCCGAACATGAGGTACACCTTGGTAAACTCGGTCTGTCTCAGAGCGTCCACTGCCGAAATCCGTTCCCCATCCACATCGACTAACGGCGTTGTAAATACGGTGCTGACGGTCAGCCCATTGTGGGTGAATGCGGTGGTATTGGACAGTTCGTTGAAGAGGATGAGACCCTCCGCGCGGGAATTCCCGATAATGACCGCGTCGTCAAAATAATCGATGTCTACAGGATCGCTCTCGGGCACCGGCCGGGAAAAATCATAGGGATCGGATTCTGTGTCAACGGGCTCCGAGGTAACGGAAGGATCTGTGGGTGCAGACCCTTCTGTTTCGGTTGCGGGTATATCGACGGCAGCAGAATCATCTTCCGAGGAAACAGGCTCCGAGCTATCCGCTGCAGAGAAATCCTGAGTGCCGGAATATTCCTCGGCAGTACTGTCGGCAGGGCTCAGCGAGCCGGCTTTCGCCGAAATCTGATTTTCCCAGCGAATATAGATCGGAATAATTGCCAGAAACGCTATCACTGCAATGCAGCCGCCAAGCAAATATTCTCTGTATGGTGATTTGTTTTTCGGGTCAGTTCCTCTGTGATTCATGTTGTTCCTCTAACATTGAATACAATATCGTAATAAAAATCCGTTACTATGCGATTGTATAATCATTGTACTGCCGTATACACACTCTGTCAAGCGCTATTATAATTTTTTTAAAAGGTTCCGGTTTCAGAAACCCGGAGGAGCTAATCGGTAATCATCCGTTGTTCCCGGCATCAGATAATAAACATTTTGAATAACTCCGTGGAGGTCATAGGTAACCTTGGTATTTGGCTCCGCAAGCATATCCGGTTCAAGGTTCTCAAAGCCAATGAGCGCAATATCCCATCTTGTGGCAATCTCCTCCTCGCTCAGTTCTCCGCCTTCTAAAATGGTACATTCCAAATTCTCATCGTATGAAATGACGGTATATGGCTGCATCCATTGCGGCATATAAACCGGCTCCGCTCCTCCCCCAAGCTTCACGCCACCGAAACGGCCTTGGTTGTCATATATCGCCCTGGTATTTGGTTTTGCAAGCATATACTCAGAGTGATCCTCCAAGCCCCAGCGGGCAATCTCTTCATTTACCGCAATCTCTTCCTCGCTCAGCTCTCCCCCTGCCAAAACCGTATATTCCAAATTCTCGTCGTATAAAATGACAGTATTCGGCTGCATCCATTTCGGCATGTAAACCGCATCCTCGCTGCCTGTATCGGTGGTATCCGCTTCTACTGTGCCGGAACCCGCTTCGGTCTGCCCGTCTTCGGTGGAATCGTCATTCACTTCCGAGAAAGGTTCGTCTGAATGTGCCGGCGCTGCATATGCGCCCACTGCCGCTGACACAGCGAGCAGACTGACCACCAATGCCAGAGACCCCAAAGTAACCCACAATGATTTTTTCTTAAAATTCATAATTGCCCCCAGCCTTTCTTTTATCATTTTTTTATTTTCATATAAAGTCAAGGACGCCGCAGAATTATGATAACCTCCTCCGCTTCCAACTGCATTCAGCAGCATGTCGCCATAGGTTTTCCGCCCATCTGCCCCCAGCCTGCTTATGATGGCTTCATCGCAGGCAAGCTCGCAGGCTCTGATGATCTCACGGCACATCAGATGCACAAACGGATTAAACCAATGCAGGCAGAGCGTGACCTGAACCAGCCATTTATAGAACATATCCCGATGCCTGTAGTGTGCCAGTTCATGCAAAATGGCATAGCGGAGATAGGAATCCGGCCAGTCTGCGGTTGGAAGCACAATGCATGGCCGGAAAAACCCGGTCAGCAGCGGCGACGAAACAGAGCTGTTGACATACAGCTCCACAGGCGCCTTCACTCCCATGTCTTCCCCGTACTGCGCCAGCCGATTCAAGAGGGAAAGGTCCGACACCTCCGAGCATCCGGTTTTGATATAATGGACAAAGCCCCGATATGCCATGATTTTCCGTGTCAGCAAGAGCAGCGCCCCTGCCAGCCACACCAGCCATAGATACCGGAATAACTCCGCCATATTATTCGAAGCCGGGGCGGAAACATCCTTCGAGGTCTCTCTCTTAGCCTCGTAGCTGTCATGATTTTCCCTGGCATCCTCCCTCTCCGGCAAGGCATGCGGTTCATCGGTTTCCTTTTCCCCGGAAACATCTGTAATCTGAACACTCGCCCTGTCAGCCTTCTGAAAGAGCGTGTTGACCGGACTCTCCGGCAATGTAAAGGGCACGAGCAGGCGGACAATTACCACCAGCCATATATAGTACTGCCAGCGCTTACTGATTCTGTCCTTGAACAGGGGCTTCAACAGAAACAGCAGAATAATCAACAGCGTTCCCGAAACGGACAGGGAAAACACGCTTTTAAACAGGCTTCTCATCCCGCCTCACCTCTCCCCTCCCAATATTTTTTCAGCTCCTCGTAGTCCTTTGCGGTAAGCATCTCGCTCTGCACCAGTGTCGCCACAAGTCCCGTTACATTCCCCTCATATAACTTATTCACAAAGGATTTTGCCTGATCCGTCCGGTAATCCTCCTCGGATACAATGGCTATGTACAGGTTGCGCCGGCCAATCTTGTTTGACTTCAGCAGCCCCTTCTCAATCAGGCGGGACAGCAGCGTAATGATAGTATTTTTCTGCCACATCCGCCCCGTGGCGGCCAACTCCTCCATGATTTCCGCGTAAAGGGCTCTCCCGCCCTTAGACCAGATAATCTTCATCAGCTGCAGCTCGGCATCAGAAACTTGTTGAATCATAAAATCCCCCTTAAGATAACATCTTGTAGCCTTAACACTAAGATAACGCCATGTAGTCCATTTGTCAATATCCTTTTTCAAAAAGAAACCGCCCCCGGAGCCAAAAGGCATCCGGGAGCGGCATCACAGCTATATAGAGGACGCGCAGCAGATTCATTCAACCTCGACAGCCACAGAATCGGCGTGGCTGTCCAACAACCCCAACAGTGCACGGCAGCTCTCCTCGGGAACCTGCACACAGAGATCCCACATTCCCTGAAATCGGACATATCCGTTTTCGCTTAGGCGGAGATGGACCGCCGTTCCATTTTCCATACAGAAATACAGATGGTACAATTCTGTCTTTGTCATATCGGTCTTTCCCTCGTCATAGCGTACGGAATCGCTCGGAACAAACTGCGCGGAATCCAGTTCCCGAATGAAATCGAGCACAATGTCATTGACGCTGTTCATCTGATAGCGTTCGCCCCGGCCATAGTACCACGAGTCGCGGCTTTCGTATTGCACCGACGCAATGCTGCCGGAGAGGTGAAGCCGGTCCTCATACAGCTCCGAACCGTACTTCAAGGTAATCCCATTATTGCAAATATAGGTATCAACGACATTGGCAGAAGCCTCTTTCATGCAGAGCATGAAGGAGGGATCATATCCCTTAACCGAATAGAAGTCACCGCCTATGCTTCCCGCAAGCTCCACATACCCTTCCTTCGGAGTCCATTCATCAATCAGCCCAGTCGCGGTTCCAAGATACTCGCCGACAATATCTGCATCATCATAAAACCATTCATAATGGACATAGCATCTGCCCTGATAAATGAAGAAAGCAATCATATCCGCCGCTTCGTTGGCTGACAGAGAAACCTTCATCTTCGGGATGGTTACTCCGTTTTCAGAGACGGTAATCCCGATACCTTCATCATGAGATGGCATGAACGGTCTCCGGATAACAGCCCCCATGACCACAAGGCACAGGCAGGCTGCCATAGCTCCCCACTTCAGCCAGCCGCTTTTCCTTTTGCGCCCTCCGGCTTCGCTTCGCTCCAAAAGATCGGCGTCCGCTCCGTTAATGGCTCTGTATAGGTCTTCGCGTTTCATAAATATCCCTCCTTTATGAGTTCAAGTTTGAGCTTCTTTCGCGTTCGGTTGAGAATTACCATGACATGGTTTTCCGTTAGGCCATACCGCTCTGCAATTGCGGCCACCGGCTCAGTAAAGAAATACCGGCGCAGAAACACATTTCCATCCCGCTCCGGGAGCGCCCGCACAAAGCGCCGAATACACTGCTCCAGCTCCTTGCCCTCGTATGCAGCCGCCACATCCGCCCTGCCGGCAAGGCATTCCGCCAGCTCATCCAGAACAAGCGCGATTTCGCCACCGCCGCGCTTCTCGGCATTTCGCGCACTGAAGCGGTCGAAGGAAAGGTTGCGGGTGATCTTCGCAAGGAACATCCGCAGCACGCTGGGTCTCTGAGGCGGTATTGCATTCCAGGCATGGAGCCAGGTGTCATTGACACACTCCTCCGAATCCTCGGGATTGTGCAGGATATTTTCGGCTATCGCGAAGCAGTAGGCGCCGTACTTATTGGCAGTCTCGGATATGGCATCCGGGTTCTTTTGCCAGTAGAGCTCTACAATTTGACGGTCTTCCATGGTAATCCTCCTCTCGGTATTCTGAAGGGTCCTTCATTATTATAAGACGGGAAATGATGTGAAAACCTTACAGGAAATTGTAAAATTAATATTAGTAGATAGCCACTTTTTGGGAAATATTTTTGGGATAAAATACAATCAATGAATATATTGAGGATTGCAAAGAACAGACTGTTGATCCTGAACAGCCTTATGTTGAATAAATCATTGAGGGTTGGTCCAATCGGCCAACCCTCAAAAAGCCGATACAGCCACTTTCCAGACTCACTCGTGTCTCCTTGCCGCCACATACATGGGCGCAAAAAACGCGACAA
>JAFLRQ010000072.1 GCA_022511395.1 Agathobacter sp.
AAATAAAGTTCTTGAAGAAAGGAGAAAAAGAGATGGAACTTGTGGAGAGTATTGTCACTCAAAATCCCTGCTACAAGGCAGGAAAAAAGATTGCGGTCAAGGGGTTGATGCTGCACAGCGTCGGATGTCCGCAGCCTTCCGCGGAGGTCTTTGTTAAAAACTCTAACAAGCCGGAGAGCAGCCGGGCCTGTGTCCATGCGTTTATCGACGGCAACACAGGGAAGGTGTTTCAGACACTTCCGTGGGATCACCGAGGATGGCACGGAGGAGGCTCCTCCAATAATACCCACATCGGCGTGGAGATGTGTGAGCCGGCCTGCATCCGCTATACTGCCGGGTCAAGCTTTACCTGTTCAGACAGGGAGCAGGCGCTCGCGGTGGTGAAGCGCACCTATGACGTGGCGGTGGAACTGTTTGCCATGCTGTGCGGGAAGTTTGGTTTAAACCCGCTGGGCGACGGAGTCATCGTGAGCCATAAGGAGGGAAATGCCAGAGGAATCGCTTCCGCGCATGGGGATCCGGACCACCTTTGGAAGGGACTGGACGCGGGCTACACGATGGACGGCTTCCGCAGAGATGTATCTGCGGCGATGGGAAACGCGGTTCCGGACAAACCGGCGGATCTGCCGAAGGAAAAAGGCGCTAAGCAGGGCGCGCCGGAGGCTGTTTCGGAGCAGGCTGGGAGCTTTGTTCCCGGAGACCGGGTAAGGATTGTGCCGGGGGCAACCTACTATGGAGGAAAACCGGTTCCGGACTGGGTTGTGAATGATGTATGGATTGTGAAATCCGTGAGCGGCGACCGGGTGGTTGTGGATGCCAATGAGGGCGGAACCCGTGCCATCTGCAGTCCGGTTCACGAGACAAATTTAAGAAAAGCATAAGGGCATAAAAGGGAGGAAAATTTTATGGTAGACATTACACAAAACCTGAACAGCGGCGATCTGACGGTTCTTACCGCACTGCGGTTTTACAGATTTCAAATGGCACAGAATTCGAATATGGTCAAGTATCATGTAAAGCATAATGATGACAGCGGGGACAATAATCAACAGGAGCTTACACGGATTGGAGGGGTTCAGAATGGCCAGCTCATATCCAGCGGGAACAATGAAATTTATTTCAGCACAGGGATCCCGTTTTATGCAGTGATCAATCCTCACGAGCGGGGGGCGCTGGGAACCGCTTACGATATCCGACAGGGCAATGCGCTGTTTGTATCCGGACCGTTGAATGGCTGCAGTGTGGCGGTGTTAAAAAAGGATGACATAATTCTTTTTATTCATGCAGGCGCAGACGCGGGTACGTCGGAGAGCGGTATCCTTGACCCGGACGGAGTAAACAATGACCTGTACCGGATTGTGCAAATGCACGAGGGAGTCAACCTGAATGTACATATGTTTAAAGGAAGAGATATCAGGGTGGAGCCCATAAAGCAGGAGGAGCTCGCGAATTATTTTCATGAAAGGGGATATTCGGGGATGATCTACCATCCGGCCGAGGCGAACCGCCTTCAGGTCTATCGTGAGGTATCTGTACAGGAATACAATGCGACAATGTGCTCGAGCATTTATGCCGTCACGCCGAATGCGTGCCATGTTCTGCTGGTTGATTCGGAGACGGGGAACGCGGATCAAATGCACATATTGTGAGAATGAGTAAGGAGGCAAACGATGCCCAACCGGACGAACACATCTGACTCTGGAGCAACCGGAGTGCAGGGGACAGGAATTATGGACAGCGAATTCATCACGCTGGATGATCTCGTGTATGCGCCCCTGCATGCGCTTGCAGAATCCAACCGGCATCTGCAGGCGCAGATTGTGGAGGCAATTAAGAGTATGGGAACCCCGCGGCAAAACGGTCAGGAGGAGACAATACACCTGAACAATATCAATCTTGCCTATGACCAAATCAGGCCGGAGGCGGAGGAGGGCTACAGTGTGGACAACCTGCAGGTACAGGTTCCGCTGTTGTCCATTGTCCCACTGACTAGCTTAAACGTGGAAAAGGCGGAAATTAGCTTTTCCACGGAGGTCAAGGCGTTGATCAATGAGGAGACCAAGGATATGAAGATCGGGGCCCGCATCTGTGCCCCGTCCCAGCGGGATTCGGACTTTCTGCCCAAGGTGTCTTACAAGCTTCAGGTTTCCTCTGTCCCAGCGACAGAGGGAATACTGAGGCTTACAGACTCCCTCAGCGCGAATCAGGTGGCGAAAAAGCTGGATACCACGCCGGTTGCGTTAAACGGCGACCTGAGCAATGACGAGCAGAAGACGGCTGCGCTGGAAAACAGGCTGCTCAGGGCAAAGATCACCCGGTTAAAGCAGCTCCACAGGAAGATATCTGACATGATCAGCGAACAGGAGCGTCTGCACCAGATGAGCAAGGAGGCGTTTGAAGAGGACACGCATGAGTTTGACCGCGACAAATACCTCATGGCGCAGTCCGGAATTATCAACCGCATCATGGAATATCAGGAGCAGATTATAGACAGGGATATTCTCTATGAGTTGGATAAGGACTTTGAGTAGGAGAAAAAAAGACTGTGCAAAAAACGATAAACCGGGCCCCACAGAGGAGGAAGTGAAGGAGTATCTTGCCGGGCTGGTGACAGAACTGAACCTTCGGCTGCTTCTGGAATCCGGGGAGGAGAATCCGGCCTCCGGAGGTCGGGACATTTGCGCGGTGCCGCCCGAAAAAATGCTCTGGGTGGAGGACATCGCCCTGACCTCTTATGAGGCGGGAAAGCCTGTTCGCGGATGGAGGAGAGGGCTGAGGCTTGTAATAAAATTTTTGAGGAAACGAATCTAATTGTTTGCCGCGTCAGCGGCGGGAAGGAAGGTGTATCAATATGGCAATCGCAGAACAGTTTGCAGGATTGGATATGGGAATGTTGATCGGAGGGCCGCTTACGGCGGCAGCGGATGCGAGTATTTTGCTTGCCAATTCTACAGCGGATTTTATCAACAGGGTGGGCTTTGACAATTCCGGAAAAGCGCGGACAGTGGCGTTTTCCTATGAAAAGCAAACGCCCAACGAGGACGGAACCAGCAGTCTGGATCAGTTGAAGGTCAATGTTCCCCTGCTGGCAATCGTGCCCATCCCGAATTTACAGGTCGATGAGGTAAACATCCTCTTTGACATGGAGGTCAAGCAGAGCGAGAGCTCTAAGTCGTCAACAGATATGGGCGCGACCTTGGACGCCTCTGTCAAAGTTGGGTTTGTCAAGGTAAACATCAGCGGAAGTGTCAGCTCCCACAAGGAGAACACCAGAACATCCGACAATTCTGCCAAATATCATGTGGACGTCCGGGCCACCAACCACGGCATACCGGAGGGACTGGCAAGGGTACTGGACATGATGGCGGCAAATGTGGCTCCTGCACTGGTGGGGAGCAGCATCAAGAGCGCGGATGGCTCAGAGCTGCCGGAGGCATCCCGCAGACGCGCGGAAAAAGTGAAAAAGGTACGGTCGGAAATCAGCTCGATCGAGACGAGGAAGAACGCGGCGACGAACAACCTGCAGGATTGTATTGCGGTGCTGAAAAACGTGGCGGACTCCCAGATGAGTGTGTACAGGCTGGAGTTGTCCAGGCTGGAGGATGAGCAGAAGGATAAAGCGGATGAAAAATTCAGCGTAGTGACGGAAAGCTGGAATGGGCTGAAGACTCAGGCGGAGGATATGATCAGGATGATCGCAGATTCGGCGAAGGATGGAGAGGAGTCCAACACGGTTTCCAGTATTTTCCATCTCAAGGCGTTCAGAGGCGCTGAGGATGTAGTGGATTACGGAAGCGGTGAGGACAAGTACGAAGCGCTGTCCAGAGCTCAGGCATCTGCGGTTGCCGCCCAGAAAAAGCTTCTGGAGGTGGATCAGGCGCTGATGGAGAAAAGGGCGGAGTACAACAGTTTGATTTCCGGTGCGGAAGAAGGATAGTTCAATGACAGGAAAAAGAGGTTTATCACATGGATAAAAGGGAAAAAAAGGCCCTGACGGATATCCATTATGTCAAGCTTGTCAATATTGGAAGTGTCAATCCCAACAATCCCCTTTCGGAGGAGTCGAGGGAGCGTCAGGCGGCTCTGCTGAACAGATGCCTGAATGAATACCCGAAAGGGGTGATCATTGGGAAGGACATTACCATCGGGCGGTATATGATCGGGGAGCATGAGCTTACCATGGAAAAGATTACGTACCATGTGGGGTTTGAACGGAGGCCGCCATGGGACACGGAGGCATTGCAGGGCACAGTATCGTAGGAAAGAAGGAGTTGTTCGATGGGAAACAAATTAGGAATTGCAGACAGCCGTGAGGGCGGGAAGCTGACGCTGGGACTGTCCGGGCGGCTGGACACGGAGTCCGCGCCAGAGCTGCAGAGTTTTTTAGACGGGGCGCTTGCGGATGTGACGGAGCTTCGATTGGATATGAAGGGACTTGCATATGTCTCCTCCGCGGGGCTGCGTGTTCTGCTTGCAGCGCACAAGCGAATGGATCAGGCGGGCGGAACTATGGTGGTGGAGAATGCCAACCAGACGATTCGGAAGGTGTTCGCGGTCACAAGCTTTGACAAGATTTTGACGCTGAATTAATGTCAAAAACGTGACAGTTTTGCCACTTCGGTGGTTTAGAGTGAATCTGTATGCCGCTGAGAATTATGATTACCCCGTAAGGCTGATGATTTGTACAAAACCGGATGCAGAGTGAAGGGGACAAGGTGTTGGATAAAGGTGATATTGCCAAAATTGCAAGAACTATGATAAGGCTGTTTTATGAGGGGAACCAGACGCAGAAATCGAGATACTACGCCGGAGACATGGTGTGCGTTTCGCCGGATATTACCGGCAGGTATGAGAGCCGGATCTCCAGCCCCAGCTGCTGGGTCTGCATGGACCGGCAGGACGCGGTATTTCTGATGGGAGATTGCCTTGTAACCTATCGAACCGGGAATGGGTGTGCAAAGGGAGCGGTTTGCCAGTATTCCATGCTGCTGCGGAAGCGGGATAAAGGGATCTGCCTGACCGCGCTCCACATTTCGGAGAGAACGGGAAAGGAGTTCTGCCTGACGGATGTCATGGAGCACACCTATTACCTGCGGGAGGCCGACATCCTGTATTTGGAGTCCGGGCACAACAGAACCTACTGGCACATCGGACATAAGATCATTGAGGTGACAGGCTGCCTCGTACATGTTGAGAAGGAGCTGCCGGACAGCTTTGTTCGAATCCATAAGAGCTTTATCGTGAATGTAATACATGTGGCGCGGATTGTGCGCTGCAGCCTGGAGTTGTCCAACGGTGACATTCTGCAGATACCGGTGAAAAAATATACGGAGGTAAGGAGCAGGATCACCGAGGCAAAACGGCTGAATGACAAAGGGGTATGAAGTCAATGCATATGAAACAGGTGCTGCCGGAAATTGGCGATATGGGGAAAGTTACGGCCTTTTTTGAAAATGAATTAAGGAGAGCAGGCGCGCCGTCTGCTGTCATTGCAGAGATCAATGTGGCAGTGGACGAGATTTTTTCCAATATTGCGCGTTACAGTGGGGCAGAGTTTGTCCGCGTGGGCCTGCAGGCAGAAGAACACAGAGTTGTCATGCGCTTTGAGGACGATGGGAGACCCTATGATCCCGTCAGAGCGCCGGAACCGGATCTTGCACTGCCCGCTCAAAAGCGCAGGGCGGGGGGACTTGGAATCTATATGGTGAAAAAGATGATGGACCGTATGGAATATGTCTATTCCGGCGGCCTCAACCAATTAGTGGTGGAAAAGGGGTGGTGAACATGCAGCATAACAGCAGGGCGGAAGAGATTGTCAAAGCCCATATTCTGGAACCCTTCCGGGAAAAGGAGTACGGGTATATCGGGATGGAGTTTGAATTTCCTGTGATCTGTCTGGGAAAGGAGATTTCACTCAAAGAAATCGGTTCCCGTTTTCTGGTCAGTCTTGTAGAAAATTACGGCTATGGGGAGGAAATCCGGGGAACGGACGGATGTCTGGTCAGAGTCGGAAGAGGCGGGGACAGTGTATCGTTTGATTATTCCTACAGCCTGCTTGAATTGTCCATGGGAAAGCAGAAAAATCTCTGGGAGCTGCAGGGTCGGATGATCACAATTCTGAGGATGGCACAGGGCTACTATCATGTTTACGACTGCGTGCTGACTGGAATGGGGACGCGGCCCGTCAGGCTTGGTGAGGTCGAATATACCTATGACCCTTTCTACAACATGATCCGCCACTTTTTGATCGATTATGCAAGGGAGAAGGATCTGGGTAAATTCTTCCCGAATATGTGCTCCGTACAGACCCATATCGACATCCCTTATGCCAATCTGCTCGATACCTACAATCTGTTTAACCGGCTGGATTTTGTCCGGGGACTGTTGTTTTCCAACTCTCTGGGCAAGGACAAAAAGGGAAGGACGGTTTACTGCGTAAGAGATTTGATCTGGGAGAGCTGCGGTCTGCCCAATACCGGAATTTATGACACGGAGTTTCATTCTCTGGAGGAGGTTGCAAGAGCGTTGGCCCAGGAAAAAATCTTTGTCAAAAAAGAGGGGGAGAACCTCCTTGGTGTAAAACCACAAACACTCAAGGAATACTTTCGGAATCCCGATGCGGCAGAGGATGATATACGGTATTTTCGGAGCTTTAAGCGTGTCGTCCTGAATTCCTACCATGTGCTGGAGGTGAGGGGAGACTGTGTGCAGCCGGTGAGTGAGAGCTTTGTGACAGCCGCCTTTCATGTGGGCATTGCCTGCTGCTGTCAGGAGGCAGCAGCGGAGCTTAGGAGCTTTCTGGAAAGGAACCGGATAACGGCTGCCAATTCCAGACTGCGAAAAGCGGTCATCACAGGTAAGGCAATTGCAGATGAAAAGGAATTGACTATGTTTCTGAAGCGGATGCTCGACATCGCAGCGGCCGGGCTGGCAGCGAGAGGATGCGGTGAGGAGCGTCTTCTGGAGCCCCTGCGCAAGCGGGCGGCGCTGCTGACAAATCCGGCGAAGGAATTGCAGAAAGCTTTATGTGCAGGGAAAAACATGAAGGATATTATAGAATGGTACGCATCGTAGAAAGGATGGAGACAATGTCGGTAAAGGGTAGAAAAAAACAGTGGCTTGGAATTTTTCTGATGCTGGCGCTATTGACCTCCGGAACGGTCTATGCCAGAAATAATACGCGCCAAGAGGAAGTGCAGGCTGGCCGTGTCTCGACAGATCAAATGTCTGAGGACATTGCGGAAATTATTGACAGGGGAAAGCTGCGGATTGCAATACCCAGTGAGGATCTGGAGGCATTTTTTGAGACGGATGAGGACGGGAAGCTGTCCGGAATCGATATTGAGCTGGCGGAAGGCATCGCGGCATCACTGGGAGTGGAGGCAGAGTTTGACCGCTCATCAAAAAACTATGATGAGCTGACGGAGCGGCTGAAAAACGGGGATGTGGATTTGGTAATTGCAACCTTCAGCCACAGTCTGGATCGGATTCGATATATTGATTTCTCGAACTCTTATCTTCAACTGCGGTTTGGACTCATGGTCAACAAGCAGGCGATGGTGACGCGCGGACTGGAGGGCAGTCCCGTAACGTACTTAAAGGGGAACGGGGAGAGGATCGCCGCAGTACAGGGAACCTCCCATGTCAGGATGGCGGAACAGCTTTTTGATGTCTGTGAGATTGTGGAAACTAAAAACTATGACGAGGCGGTAGAGCTGGTGAAGGCCGGCGAGGTCTTTGGCTTTTTCTGCGGCGAGCTGGAGTTCTATTCCCAATATCTTGCGCAGCCAACCTTGAGAATCTATACCGATACCTATGTCTTTTCTGATGTCAGGGACGAATTCTGTGTCGGGATTCCTCTGGGGCATGAGCAGCTTTTGGATTATGTCAACTTGTATCTTACGACCAATGGGAGACATACGGTTGCAGATGTGCAGAAACGATATCTTTTGCAGAAAGGCGGATTATAAAAATGAAACTGTTGGTGAAGGGAATGAAGAGTCCGGCAGCTCTGGCTGTCGGAATCGTCGCCGGTTTTTTGACGGCATTTTATGGAAAGAGTGCAGTGCCGTATCTGAAAGTGGTCAGCACAATCTATATCAGCCTTCTGCAGATGTGCGTGCTGCCGATTGTATCCTGTGCCGTCGCGGTCAATATCGGAGCGCTCTTCAAGGGAAAATCTAAGAAGCTGCTGGGGCGGTGGATCATGGCGGTCGCAGTTACACTGGTGCTTTCTGCCGGAATTGCCGTGGCATTTACATTTGCCGCAAGAAATCTGATTGCACCGGATGAGCAGACAAAGCTGGTTCTTGCCGGGCTTCAGGAGGCGGAGAGTCCGGAGGATTCCTTTTTTACGGAGGTGAGCTATTATAACGAGCCTGAACCGGAGCCGGAACAGGAGACTGGTTACTCGGTGATGAACTTTTTTGTCAATGCCATACCCACAAATATCTTTACTGCGTTCACGGAAAATAATACCCTGAAGGTGCTGTTATTTTTCGCTCTGTTCGGCATCATGCTCGGCTTTATCGACGAACAGAAGGCATCTGCCGTCTTAAAGGGGATGGACGGAATCTATCAGACATTCTGCCGCCTGATTGATGCGATCCTGATATTTCTTCCGCTGGGGCTGTGTGCTATGATCGCGGTTCAGTTTTCTCAGGAGGGCATCTCGGGGATTGTGGTTTCCCTGTTCCTGCTGATCCTGTTAATTTATGTTATTTTGCTCGCGATAATTCTACTCTCCTTTGCCGTAGTGCATCGGAGCGTGGGATGTACCCTGAGGGAGCATATGCGGGCGATCAAGAGAACCTTTTTTGTCGCAGTCGGCACCGGCAGCTGTATTGCGACGGTTTCAGTGGCAATGGATGACATCCCGGACCATTTTCATCTGGATAAAGGCATGGTGCGCTCTATCATGCCTGTGGGAATCACGATATTTCAGAGCGGCGTGATCGCCTGCGCAGCAGTGGCCGCCATGTTTGGGAGCGTTCTCTACAATGTGGAGCTGGGGGCATACACAGTGGCGGTCATTCTGGTCGGATCCATCATGTATTCATTTTCCATTGTGGGGATACCGGGGATTGTGGCAGTGTCCATGCTGGGAATGCTCCTGTCGCCGGTGGGGGTTCCCAGCGAGATCATAGTTCTCCTCTATCTTGCCATTATTCCGGTGATTGATCCGCTGTCTGTATTTGCCAGCGTGTATTCCAATATTGCGATCACGGCGGTGGTAGCCGCAGAGCGGAAGAAACGTGCAAGAAAGCTTGGGAAAAAACTGTTTCTAGCTATGCTGGGAATCTCTGTTGCGGCGGTGCTGGTGGTGAGTGCAGCCTCCCTGTTCCAATTCCTTGAGGCCAAAAAGCTGATTATCCGGACAAAGGAGGAGGAGAATACGGAACTCTACGAGACGAATGTCGGCATTCTGACGGATTCCACCAGAGAGAGCCTGGGCGTTCTTGCGGTGAGCTATGCCCAGGAGGTCAGCGGCAATATGAAAACCATAGAGGATTCTGTGCGGCTGACTGCCATGGATATTGCGGATCTGTATGATGGCGGGGGCGAGAGTGCCTCCAGATTTCCGGACAGCTGCGTCTATCTGCAGCCGGGCGTGTCATGGGAGGCGGTGGAGGCAGAGTTTTTGCAGGTGAAGGGAGTAAGGGATCTGATTGACAATGCGGCAAATACATACCGGGATGTGTCCGCTATCTACTATGTATCCGAGAGCGGCATGCTGCTCTCCAATATTGAGGTAGATTACAGTGCGGGCGAGGATCAGATTGACCGCCGGACCCGGGATTGGTACACGGGAGCGCTGGAGGCGGGAGGAATCTATTGGACAGAAATCTATCAGGATGCACTCTCCGGGCAGCAGGCTCTGACCTGCTCCTGCCCGGTTCGCGACAGAGGCGGGACTGTCCGTGGAGTCGTCGCACAGGATATCTATTTGGACAGTATTTGCAACGCGATCTTTACCAACAGCTCGGACTTGTTTGTGTATTCCTTTATCGCGGACGAACAGGGGGAGAGAATCGCGGAAAACGGAACCGCCGGAGCGTTGGAGATCGATGGGGAGGTGCAGGCGATCATAAGCTCAGGGGAGGATAATTCCGTGAAAATTTACCCGGATCAGCAGGTGATCCTTGGCCATGCAAAGATACCTGTGAATGGATGGAGTTTTTTTGCCTTGATGGATTATGACACCATCACCAAGCCCGCAAACCTTGTGGGGGAATCGATTGCAAGGAGCAACGATCAGTTCTTGAGTTTTCTGGACGGGAGGATTCGGTGGGTATGTCTCGCTTTTTTGTTTGTCGCGGCCATTGTGATCTCTCTCGTGTTTTTTGTTGCCTCGCGGCTTGCGAGATCCATTGTCCGGCCGGTGGAGGAGCTGACGAAGGGCGTGGAGAAAATCAGTACCGGCAATCTGGATTACCGACTCACGGTGCAATCCGAGGGAGAGATCGGCGCGCTGGCGGCCGCTTTTCAGAAAATGACGGTTGATCTGAGGGATTACATTGACCATCTTGCACATGTCACTGCGGAAAAGGAGAGGATTGGAGCGGAGCTCGACATTGCAAGGAATATCCAGAAATCCATGCTGCCCTGCAGCTTTCCCGCCTTTCCGGACCGAAAGGAGTTCGATGTGTATGCGACGATGGAGCCTGCGAAGGAGGTGGGCGGGGATTTCTATGACTTTTTTATGGTGGACGACGAACACCTTGCCATCGTGATTGCGGATGTATCGGGAAAGGGCGTTCCGGCGGCGCTGTTCATGGTGATCGGAAAGACATTGATCAAGGATCATACCCAGCCGGGAAGGGACTTGGGGGAGGTTTTCTCCGAAGTCAACAACCTGCTGTGCGAGTCCAACAGCGAAGGATTGTTCATCACGGCCTTTGAGGGAGTGCTCCATCTTGCGACCGGGGAGTTTCGGTATGTCAACGCGGGGCATGAGATCCCGTTTTTCTGCAAAAAGGGAGGCAGGTTTGAGGAGTTTCCCGTCAAAGCGGGCTTTGTTCTCGCCGGAATGGAGGATATGAAATATTCGTGCGGCATGCTGACGATGAACCCCGGCGATCAGATCTTTCAGTACACGGACGGCGTGACAGAGGCAACGAACTGTGATAATGAGCTGTATGGGATGGAGCGGCTTGGCAGCATCCTCGCCGCATCCTCGGGACTTTCACCGGAGGGCCTGCTTCCAAGGGTGAAGGCGGATATCGAGGCGTTTGTGGACGGAGCGCCGCAGTTTGACGATATCACAATGCTGTGTCTTGAGTATAAGGGGAAAA
>JAFLRQ010000073.1:0-1435 GCA_022511395.1 Agathobacter sp.
ATGAGGAAGTAGCAATTTACGAAGTAAATTAGCGGATTCCGAATGTTTGCAGGATTGCGGGAGCTGCATATGATGATAATGAATCCTCCGGGTGATAAGGAATCCCCCCACACGGTGGGTCCCCCCTTACCACATTACCTGCACGAATTCGAAGAAAACAGCAGATAACTCAAAAACAGTACTGCGGCGATCAGCAGGATCCCGATGATCCCGCCGTCCACGATGAACATTACCAGCATTCCCATTCCGAACCAAAATAATGTATATCCCCAGACACGTTTCATGAACCATCACAACCAAAAAAGCATATATCACTACTAATATATGCTTTCCGGTCTTATGCAATACTCAATTATTCTTCGCTTTTTTCTTCCAATCCGTCCCCGTCATCCTCGGCAATAATCTCATCGCCGCCTTTCTTTCCGGAGGTAAACCGGTTGATCAGATCCGGAACCATGTCGAGGATCTTGGTCATGCCGTCCTGATTCTTGACGTTGACAAGCTTTGCAGAGCCGTTCTGGATCACAAGCACCGCGCTCGGGTTGATCTTGCCCCCCATACCACCGGCTCCGTTGTTCTTTTTCTCCTGTGAGAATGCACCTGCCGCCACACCGAAGGACACATCCACAAGCGGGAGGATAATTGTCTCACCGATATGCACCGCATCCCCCACCACCGTCTTGGTTGTGATAAAGCTGTCCATCCCGCGAAACAGGGATTCTACCGTATTGTTAAAACTGTTGTCTGCCATCTGATACCTCCCATTTTAAAATATGTTTTTGATTGTTTTATATAAGCCCCTGCAGTCCTTATTCCTAAGAACCGCGATCAGCATTCCTGCCATATGAAACAGAAAAATCCGCCCGCGCACATCAAAGTCCGCCTCCGCGTATGCTTTCTCCGCCGTGAAATCCGGTGTGATGTTCCAGCGGTACTTATAAGCCTGTGGAAACATGGCAATCACGCCCAGCGCCTCTCCAGTGGTGTCCGGTGATCCGGTGGAAAACCGCAGCGTAAGCCGAAATTTTTTCGGAAAAACTCTCCGCAAAAGCCGGCCCGCTTTCCCGCCCAGAAATGCGGCCGCCGGACGGAAGTGCTCGTCCTCCAAAATCGTCCGGATTTTTGTGATTGTATCTTCAATCTTTCGGACCGCTTGTTTGATCCGCTGAAGGATATCCCGAATCTTCTGCCGGATTCCCCGGATCTTATCGGAAATCTTCATAAATATATTTGCTTTTTTGCCACTCCCTGATTTTTTCTCAGGCTTGGTGTCACTCTTATGATTTCGCCCGAGCTTAGAATCACTCCCCGACTCTTTCTCAGGCTTGCTGCCGCTCCCAGACTCCGCACCGCTCTCCGGCTCTTTTCCAGTCTCTGTATCAGTCTCTGATTCTTTCCCGGTGTCTATGTCGCTCTGCGGCTCTTTCCCGGTCTC
>JAFLRQ010000073.1:1535-4839 GCA_022511395.1 Agathobacter sp.
CAGTCTCTGATTCTTTCCCGGTGTCTATGTCGCTCTGCGGCTCTTTCCCGGTCTCCGGCTTTTTCCCGGACTCTATGCCGGTGTCCGGCTTTTTCCCGGCCCCTGTGCCGCTCTCCGGCTTTTCTGCGGGTTCCGAGTCCTTCCCCGCCTTGGAATCTGCCTGCTTTTCCGGCGGCTCCTCCTCTATATTTTCCGCAAAACCTTCCTGATTATCCACATTTTTCGGTTTCATCCTGATGCCGAATATGCGCAGATAGCTCTCGCTCTTCTCCGGCGTCTGATCCAGCGCAAAAACAACCAGACAGAACAGCCAGCTCACCCGCACCTTTGCAATCGCCTGATTGTTGTGCAGGCTCCCACTCGCCCGGTAACAGACGGGGACAAAAAGCACCAAAAGGACAAGAAACAGGATCAGGCCAAGGATCACAAGCAGAACGATTCCTATAATCTTGAGGATCAGGAGTACAATTGTCATGCCCTGCGCCTCCGTTCCTCCTTTAGATAATTCCACACATCCACGGTTCCTGTGTGCCGATAGGTCTCCTCAATGATGTCCTTTACCAGGGCGACAGCGTCATCGTAGCCCTTCGCCAAACCGATGACCTTCATCCCGCTTTTGGGATACGCCCGCAGCAAAAGATTCCATGCGGGAACAATGTCTAAAAGGTTGTCCGGGTTCGACGCAAACGTAATCAGATACACCCTGACCGTGCCCGCATTGTGCTCGATTTTCCACTTTATTCGGTTGGCTTTATCCCCTATGGATTCGCTCACATACAGATTTTTCAACCATTTCATAGATTTTCCTTAATGCTAATAATATTTGCGGCTCCCCCAAAGATTATTTTTTTTCAGATTCAGATACTCGTTGTATGCCCTCTCTAAGATCTGTTTCTCGTTCGCAAATTTTAACAGGTGATACGCCTCATGATACTTATAAAAGCCGGAATCTACAAAGTGTTCCTCTTTCTGCGGCTTGCTGTAATAGCTCTCTCCCATCATCAGATACCAGTGGACCTCCTTCTCCACGGTATCCTCCGGCACGGAAAATGTGTACTGGCTCTTGCCGATATAGCGGATAATCTTCGCCTTCGCCCCGCTCTCCTCTTTCACCTCACGGACAGCGGTATCCTTGTACTCCTCGCCCTTCTCCACGGTTCCCTTGGGCAGGACCCAGCCTTCGTAGCGATTTCTGAAATTCTTGTACAAAAGCAAGACCTTGCCGCGAAAAATCACTACGCCGCCACAGCTTGTTGCTTCAATCATATGCAACTCCTTTCTGTGGATGCCCCGCCGGCTGACTTCCGACGGCTCTTATTCTGCAATCATAATGAGTATAGCATTTAATCAGTCAAAATACAAGTCAAAGACCTTCTTTGCCACCGGAACCGCATAGGCGCTGCCTCCGCCGGCATCCTCCAGCACCACTGCGACGACGATATCCTCATAGCCCTCCTTCTCCGCAAACCCCACAAACCATGCGTTGGTCCGGTCGGAGGTGTCCGACACCTGCGCCGTGCCCGTCTTGCCGTATGCCGTATAGTTTTTCCCGTCCAGCGCGCCCGCGGTTCCGTCCGTCACAACTGCCCTCAGATACTCCCTCAGAAATTCCGCCTCGTCCGCAGCCATCAGGGCGCGGTACTCCTTGGGCTCATTTTGATCCACAAGGGCGCCGGAGGCGCTTTCCGTGTGATCTGTCAGATAAGGCCGCATGAGCACGCCGGCATTGTCAATTGCCGCCGCGGCCAGTGCCATGTGCAGGGGAGAAACCAGCGTCAGTCCCTGCCCGATGGCGGTCTCCATCAGAAGCGCCTCCCCGTCCTCCCGGGTGAGCCGAAAGCTGCTCTTTCCGGAGGGAAAGGCAATGGGCAGGCTTGTGTTAAAGAGCATGTCCTCACAGAGCCCCGCGAATCTTTCCACATCCAGCGACAGCGCAAGGCTCGCGTAGGAGGCGTTGCAGGAATTGGCAAAGGAGGCCTTCAGATCCTCCTCCCCGTGCTGTCTGCCCGAGGCACAGTGGATCGTCTGTCCGCCCCGGGAAAACGCGCCGAGGCAGTTGAAATGGTAGTCCGCAAAGCTCGCCGGATGCTCCCTGTAATATTCCAGTGTTGTAAAAATCTTAAACACCGAGCCCGGCGCGTACTTTCCCTGCGTCGCCCGGTTGTAGAGCGCGGTGCTCCCCTCCGCCGTGACCTCCTCCCAGTCTGCGGCAATCGTGTTCGGGTCATAGTCCGGCTTGGAGACCATCGCAATAATTTTTCCGGTCTTCGGCTCAAGGACAATCACCGCGCCGTCGTAGGAGCCAAGCGCCTCGTAAGCGCATTTTTGAATACCTGCGTTCACTGTCGTCACCACCGTATCCCCCCGGCTCTTCTTCCCGCTGATGTCATTTAAAATCTGCTCGAGAAAAAATTCGTGCGAGCGCAGAAGGGAAAAGTTTTCCTGATTCTCAATCCCCGCCTTACCGTTTCCCACATACCCCACTGCGTGGGCAAACATGCGGCCATAGGGATACTCCCTCGTCTCCGCCCCGTCCTCTCCGGTCCGCGTCACCGCAAGCACCTCGCCGTCTGCCGACAGGATTGGGCCGCGCACCACCCGCTCGGCAAAAAGATCCTGAAGCGAGTTGTACGGATTGTTGATAAACTCCTCGCTCTTTACAGCCTGAAAGTACACAAAGTACGCGATCACCGCGAGAAACAGCACCGTAAAAATATTGCTGACCACAAGCAGCTCACGATCTTTTTGCATTTTTGACGGATTTTGCGGCTGCTGTGCTTTTTTTGCCCGCTCCATTCCCTGCGCCCCCTTTCCTCACACCCGGCTGTCTGACGGCCGAGCACTGCATGATATAGAGTCCCTGAACAATCCCAAACATGATCATCGTGGCAAGCAGCGAGCTTCCGCCGTAGCTGACCAGCGGGAGCGTCACTCCGGTGGAGGGGATGAACCGGATACCGCCGCCAATCATCAGAATCACCTGTGCGGCGTAAAACGTGCCGAGTCCCGCCGCCGTCAGCTTGTAAAACGGATCCTTCAGACGCATTGCAACATTCATAATCATGAGAAAACAGCTCGCGCACACAAGGATCAGGCACAGCGCAAAGACGCCGCCCATCTCCTCCGAGATCGCCGAGAAAATAAAATCCTTTGATACCACGGGGATTTTCTTCGGATATCCCTGATTCAGCCCAAGCCCGAACCAGCCACCGGTCCCAATTGCAAACAGAGACTGGCTGATCTGATAGCCCTCATCGTCAATGACGCTCAGCGGATCCGTCCACGCCAGCACGCGGGTCTGTAC
>JAFLRQ010000073.1:4939-11268 GCA_022511395.1 Agathobacter sp.
ATCTTCACAAACTCGGAGGGCTGGATGCTGACGGATCCAATGGAAATGTTGAGCTTCGCGCCGTAGCTTCTCGAGCCTGCAACCGCCACTAACGCAAGCGCTCCAATCCCGACAGCCGCATACAGCCAGGTCAGCCTCCGGAATACCGGCATGCGGTTTAGCACCGGCGGAATCATCAGCGAGACGGCAAATCCGACGCAGGCAAACAGAAACTGCCGAAATGCCTGGTCGTAGTTCAGCCGCGCCAGAAAGAAAAAGCCGACGGACAGGAGCATGCACATATTGTTGAGCACAAGCTCCGACGCGCGCTCAAAAAACAGATGGCAGGATGTGAATACCGCCGCGAAAAAGACCAGCTCCATCAGTCCAAGCAGGATCAGCCTCACATCCTCTGTCGTGATATACAGAACAGAGAACGCAATGAAGTGAATTGCAAACATCAGCGCGCGCTGCATGTTGTAAATCCGCCTGCGCCTCTTTTCGTCCCCGTCGATCCGAAACACATGAAAGCACTGATACGTGTACGCCAGAAACAACAGGATCATCAAATATTTGGAAAGCTGTACCGTCAAATGCACCATTCTTACTCCACTCCCCTGCGATAGTGTCCTCCCGTGTAACGCTCCTGCCACTGCGCCGGAAAGGCGTCAAGCCTCCCCTCGTCAAAGCCGCGGAAAAGCTCGAGAACCTCCCGCGCCTGTCTTTCGTCCTCCACCGTAAAATCCAGCCGGACACCGGTAATCCCCATGCGCCGAATCTCTCCAAGCCGCGCAAAAAGCATGGTCGGCAGCGAGTTATAGACGACGTTGTAGCAGTCGCCGCAGTAATTTTTCACAGGAAACCTCCGGCGCGTCCTGTCCGTCAGGTACGTGACAGTCGGCCGGTGCGCACAGGATTTCGTGTTGGCATGGACGCACTGGGCGCTCGTCATCAACGGGTAATGCCCGTAGACCACCATCTCCGAACAGCCGTTGTCGCGGTGGGCAATCTCCCCCGCATTCAGCTCCGGCGGAACCGTATTCCGCGCCGCCCCGAGCGCAGAGAAGGCGCGCACGGCAAGGTTGTTCATCGTATAGAGATTGCAGTCGAGCACCACCGGAATCTCCGGCAGGTATTTTTTCGCAAACGCAAAGGTCTCGTAGCTGCGGACGATCACAGCATCCAGCGGCAGCTCTGTCAAAAATGCAAGAAATCCTTCATACCTTGTTGTCGTATGCTGTCTAAAAATGCGCGGAAACGCAAATCCGACTTCCTTCCCCGCCTTTTTGCAGCGCCGGACATCCTCCGCGAGCTCTCTCGGCAGATCCTTCCCATAGGCGGCCGCATCCAGATACACGGTAGTGACAAAATTATGCTCCAAAATCACATCAAGAAGCGCACGGTTCTCCGTCAGACAGATCACGCGGGGCATGCCGTCGCCGCACAGACCGGAGCGCTCCCACTCCGCCGGAACCTGCCCCGGCTGCGGCATCACTGCGGATGTGATATCCCGCCGCCTCCCGTTCAAAAGCGCCTCCTTTAATCCCTCCAGTGCCTCCCTCCGCAGCCGGTTTAAGACTCCGTTCGGCAGAAAGACATCCCCCTCCATATCCACTGTAATCTCCCGCATCTCAAAGACGGACTCTCCCGCTTTGGACATCCGCTGCCGGACCTCTTCGGAAAGGAGCGGTTTCTTATCTGCCCGCTGAACCTCCATTCCTGCCGCATGGAAAGAACTGCCTCCGCAGGTCACCAGGTACTGCGCCCGCTCCCCCGCCTGCAGCGTGAGCCTTCCGTCCGCCGCAAGGCGCAGAGGCTGTGCGGCAAACTGCTCTGTGATCTTCTCCTGCAGGCTCTCATCGCATTTTTCATACGCCGGAGACTGAAAGGTCACCATGTCCGGTCCGTTTTGTTTATGGTAATAGCCGTCTGTGAAGCCGCACCGGCTCCCCAGAGCGGCAACCGCCCTGCGGTCCGCCTCCTCAACCGGCACCTGCCTGTCCTCTTTTCCCTGCGAAAAAACCTCCAGACAGCGGTCAAGGTATTTCCGGTAATAGGACACCACTCCCGCGGCGTAGGGGAGCTGCTTCATGCGGCCCTCAATCTTGAACGAATACACCCCCGCCTGATACAGGCCGCACAGATCCTCCAGCCCGCACAAATCCTTTAGGCTCAGCACATAGGAATCCGTCAGAACACACTGATTTCCTGCGTCCGTTACGCCATAGGGCAGACGGCATGGCTGCGCACAGCGCCCGCGGTTGCCGCTCCGGCCTCCAAGCATACTGCTGAAGAGACACTGCCCCGAGTAGCTGTAACACAGCGCACCATGGACAAAAACCTCGAGCTCCGCGCCGGTGCTCTCATGAATCCGGCGGATCTCGTCAAGGGAGAGCTCGCGCGCCAGAACAATCCGCTTCGCTCCCAGCCCCGCCAGAAACGCGGCGCCCTCCGCGGAGGTCACCGTCATCTGCGTGCTCACATGGATGTCAAGCCCCGGAAACGCCTGGCGTATAAACGCAAACACGCCAATGTCCTGAACGATCACCGCGTCCAATCCCCGCTCATACAGAGGGAGCAGGCAGTCAAAGAGCTCTCCCTCAAGCTCCTGATTTTTGAGCAGCGTATTCACCGTCAGATAAACCCTGCGCCCGAAAAGATGTGCATAGTCAATTGCGTCGCAAAGCTCCTCCACGCTGAAATTTTCGGCAAACGCCCGCGCTCCAAAGCTCTTCCCTGCCAGATACACGGCATCCGCCCCCGCCGCAATCACTGCGCGGAAGATCCCGTAAGTCCCCGCGGGCGCAAGCAGCTCAATGGCCGGCTTCTGCAATTGTGTGTATTGCCTCCGTTCTTCCATCGCTCTCTCCGCCAAACAAAAGAGGACAGACAACGCTCTGTCCCCTAATCTTATGCATGTTGTTTTACGGCTCCTTTTCCGCCGTCCAACAGCTTGTCCTCCAACGCCGCCTCCAGACGCGCCTTGTTCAGGAGCAGCTCCTTGTTCTCGGACTCCAACGCTTTCATGGATGCCTCGGCACTCTCCGTCTTGATTTGATTCGAGATCAGGTCATGCTTCAGATCGTAGATCTCCTTATCCTTGCTCTCCATGTCGCGCTCTAACTTTTCCACCTGCTCCTTTGCCTTGAAATAATCATCCGCAATATTCAGTTCGATCAGCGTACTCTTCATTCCGACCGGGACATGCCGGTAATCCTCCAAGGCATCAAACTCGGCAATCTTGTTGTTGATGTACGCGGCAACCCTCTGCAGGTACTCTTCTCCCTCATAGCCGCTCAATGTATATACCTTGCCGTCGATCACGACCTCCGCACTCGTCTTGGCTGACATATGTTATCCTCCGATCCTATACTCAAAACCACTATATATAGTATTATAAACATATGTCAGTACAAAAGCAAGTACTTTATGCATGTCTTCGATCAAAATGCGCGTAAGCCGTCTCCGTGGCTACCCGCCCCTTGGGCGTGCGGTTGATAAAGCCGTTTTTGACCAGATAGGGCTCGTACACCTCCTCGATGGTTCCGGAATCCTCTCCGATGGAGGCCGCCAGCGTGTCCAGCCCCACCGGCCCGCCGTCGAATTTGTCAATGATCGTCAGCAGAATATTCCGGTCATTCTGATCCAGTCCGAACTTGTCCACCTCCAAAAGATCCAGCGCAAACGCTGCCACCTCATAGTTGATCCGCCCCTCATACTTCACCTGGGCAAAGTCGCGCACGCGCTTTAACAGGCGATTGGCAAGCCTTGGCGTTCCGCGGGATCTGCGCGCCAGCTCGTGCGCCCCCTTCTCGTCAATCTCCACTCCCAGCACCTTGGCGGACTGCACAACAATCGTCTGCAGCTCGTCCACCGTGTAGTACTCCATATGTCCGATCACGCCGAAGCGGTCCCTGAGCGGCGCGGACAGCATGCCCGCCCGGGTGGTCGCCCCAACCAGCGTAAATTTCGGGAGATTCAGGCGTATGGAGCGCGCCGATTCCCCCTTCCCAATCATCACGTCGATCGCATAGTCCTCCATGGCCGGATACAGCACCTCCTCGACCTGCCGGTTCAGCCGGTGGATCTCGTCCACAAAGAGGATATCCTGCTCTGCAAGGTTGTTCAGAATCGCCGCCATCTCCCCCGGCTTGGCAATCGCAGGCCCGCTGGTCACCTTCAGATGCGATCCCATCTCGTTGGCGATAATCCCCGCGAGCGTCGTCTTTCCAAGGCCCGGAGGCCCGTAAAACAGCACATGGTCCAGCGCCTCGCCCCTGGTTCTTGCCGCCTCAATATAGACCTTGAGATTGTCCTTTAGCTTTTCCTGTCCGATATAATCGTCCAGCCGCTGCGGGCGCAGGCTCATCTCTATCTTATAATCTTCTTCCTGAATCTGCGTCGATATCACGCGTCTTTCCATGCGTCAAGTCCTCCGTCATGAGATAAATTTGAGCGCAAGGCGCAGCACATCCTCCACGCTTGACTCCTCTGTGACCTCCACCTTTGCGACCGCCTTCATACTCTCCGCCGAGGAATAGCCCAGCGCAGTCAGCGCAAGCACCGCGTCATTCTTCACTGCGCTCTCCGGGTGTGCCTTCGCCTCCGCATGCTCCGCCTTTCGCTCAAACGCCTCCTCCAGAGAGAACTTGTCCTTGAGTTCCAAAATAATGCGCTGTGCGGTCTTCGCCCCGATGCCCGGCGCCTTGGAGATTGCCTTGGAATCGCCGGAGAGCACCGCAAAACGCAGATCGTCCGCATCCATCGCGGAGAGGATCGCAAGTCCGCCCTTTGGTCCGATCCCGCTGACCGCAATCAAAAGCTTAAAGAGCTCCAAATCGTCCTTCGTGAGAAAGCCGTAAAGGATCATTGCATCCTCCCTGAGATGCAGATATGTATATACCTTGATCTCTTCTCCGGGAGACGGCAGATACTCCAGCGTCTTCCCCGGAATGAACACCCGGTATCCGATCCCGCCCGTCTCAATCACAACCGAGTCGCTGGCAATCTCGGCGAGCTCCCCCCTGATATATGCGTACATGATAGTTATCTCCCTGATCAAATCAATAAATCAGCCAACAAAAAAGCAGTCGGGTCATAGTCGAGCCGACCGCTTAAGTATTATTCCTCGTAAGGCTTTATAGTCTGGATAGTGCCGTCCTCGTTGTATTTCAGCTCGGTGAACTTTACGCAGCGCTGGTTATTTTTTCCGTTTGAAAGCTCACTGTCGTGATAGAAAAGATACCACTTGCCGTTGTATTCCACGATCGAGTGATGCGTCGTCCAGCCGACAACGGGCTCGAGAATGCGTCCCCGGTAGGTGAAGGGCCCTGTCGGGCTGTTTGAGGTGGCATATACGATATAATGCGTAGTACCTGTTGAGTAGGAGAAATAGTAGGTACCGTTATATTTGTGCATCCAGGAAGCCTCAAAGAAGCGCCTGTCCTCATCGCCGGCAGTAATTGGCTCGCCGTTTTCATCAAGTATAACGACCTTCATCGGCTCGCCCTTGATCTCGGTCATGTTATCTGCAAGCTCTGCCACAAACGGACATGCAGCAGGCTGGTCTGCCCCGGGTTCTGCACCGTTGGGATCGTATTTGCCGCTCTGCCACTTTTCAAGCTGGCCGCCCCAGATTCCGCCGTAATACATATATACCCTGCCGTCATCATCGACGAATACCGCAGGGTCGATGGAGCACGTACCCTCGATGTAATTGTCCTCAGGCTTGAAGGGACCCTCTGGCTTGTCTCCCACCGCTACGCCGATACGGAAAAGATCTTCCTTGTCACGGGCAGGGAAATACAGATAATATTTGCCGTTCTTATATGCAGCGTCGGGAGCCCACATCTGCTTGGATACCCACTTGACATCGCGCATATGGAGAGCTTCGCCGTGATCCCTGCACTCTGCGTCAAGGCCATCCAGCGAAAGGATATGGTAATCTGTCATCTGATACTCGTCGCCGTTGTCGTTCTCCTCAAGATCCTCGGCGAGATCGTGTGACGGATAAATATAGATCTTTCCGTTAAAAACGTGTGCAGAAGGGTCTGCGGTGAAAATGTGACTTACAAGCGGTCTTCTTTCCTGACTCATAATTTATTCCTCTTTTCATGAATGTTGCTTTAAATGACAAGCGAATGATACAACCAATCCATGCTGTTAACAGCATAAAATACTTATATCATACATATACGAGAATGTCAATTTATGACATCTCACAATTTCATTTGAATATTCGACAGTTTGGCAGATTAAGGGTTTTCGCAAAAATCACCCATGCTATAGAGTCCATTGCCCTGCCCGACAAGCCATTTTGCGATCTCAATGGCTCCCTCTGCAAAGGATTC